>CAZWTU010000007.1:18501-23357 GCA_964637035.1 uncultured Tissierellaceae bacterium | reverse complement strand
TCTAAAAAATCAATCTCCTCATGAAGTTGGGGTGTAAATGTTGTAGGGGCGGTCTTTGACCGCCAATTATTTAGTATATGGTAGGGGCAGACGACCCTGTCTGCCCGTGAATGGTTTAAAGTTTACGATTGAAAGGAGTAGTTAAATGGAAGATATTTATTTGGATAGAGATAAGTTAGCTGATATTAGAGGGATGATTGAAGAGTTAGGTGTTTCACTTTGACATAGAAGGTCTTAGGAAACAAGCTGATGATTTAGAACAAAAATCCTTTGAAGAAGGCTTTTGGGATAATGTAAATAAGGCTCAGGGGATTATGCAAAAAATTAAAACTTTAAAAACCCCAGTAAAAGAATATGATGATTTACTTCTTGAAATTGAAGATTTAGAGGTTTTAATAGAATTAATTTTAGAAGAGCAAGCCTATGGCATGTATGGTGAAATAAGACAATCCCTTAAAAGAATTGACAAAGAGGCTGAGAAATTTAAATTAAATGCCTTATTATCTGGGGATTATGATAGTAAAAATGCTATTTTGGCAATACATTCAGGAGCTGGGGGTCTTGAAGCCCAAGATTGGGCGGAGATGCTGCTTAGACTTTATAGGAGATGGGCAGATACTAGGGGTTTCCCAGTGGAAACTTTAAACCTGCTTTCAGATACAGAAGGTGGTATAAAAGCTGTTACTCTTTTAATAAAAGGCTACAACGCCTATGGCTATTTAAAGTCTGAAAAGGGTGTCCACAGATTGGTTAGGATTTCTCCCTTTGATAGTGCAGGGAAAAGGCATACTAGTTTTGCAAGTATTGATGTTTATCCAGAAATAGATGATACTGTTGATTTTGAAATAGATCTGAATAATTTAAAGATAGATACCTACAGGTCTGGAGGTGCTGGTGGCCAGCATGTAAATACAACAGATTCTGCTGTTAGAATTACCCATATGCCTACAGGTATTGTTGTTCAATGCCAAAATGAAAGATCACAGATTACAAATAGGGATACGGCTATGAAAATGTTAAAGGCAAAACTTATACAATTAAAAGAAGAAGAGCAAAAAGAAGAAATTGATGATTTACAAGGTTCTTACAATCAAATAGCTTGGGGCTCTCAAATAAGGTCTTATGTTTTTCATCCCTATAATATGGTCAAAGACCATAGAACAAATGTTGAGGTAGGCAATGTAAGTGGGGTAATGGATGGAGATATTGACATATTTATAAATGAGTATTTAAAACAAAAAGTCCTTTCTTAGAAAGGACTAATTTTTTAAAAACATTTAAAGGTTTTCTAAGCTTTGTGTAGAAGATTACATATTAGGAAAATATAAAATTAAGGATGTGATGTAAATGGATATTATAAAAGTAATTACAGATGAATTTAAACTAAAACCTAGTCAGGTAAAAAGCACCGTAAAGCTTTTAGACGAGGGAAATACTATTCCCTTTATAGCCAGATATAGAAAAGAGCAAACTGGTGAGTTAGAGGATATGGTTATAAGGGACCTAGCTAATAGGTTAGAATACCTAAGAAATCTAGAGGCTAGAAAAGAAGAAGTTATACGGTTAATTGATGAGCAAGGAAAACTTACAGAGGAACTAAAGGCTGAAATAATTTCATCTGAAACCCTGCAAAGAATTGACGATTTATATAGACCATTTAGGCCAAAGAGAAGGACAAGGGCTACAATGGCAAAGGAAAAAGGTTTAGAAAAGCTGGCACAGGTAATATTGGATCAAAGCATGGAAGGTGAAGAATTTAATAATTTTGTAAAGACCTTTATAGATGAAGAAAAGGAAGTAGCCAATGAGGAAGAGGCCTTGGCAGGAGCTATGGATATAATAGCTGAGATAGCTTCTGATGATCCAGATAATAGGGAAAGAATAAAAAAGATTATTCAGCTTAATGGGGTACTTATAGTCAAGGCAGTAGATAAGGAAGAAAAAACTGTATATGAAATGTATTATGATTATAAGGAAGCAGTAAAGACAATAGCAAATCATAGGATATTAGCTATTAATAGGGGAGAAAAGGATAAAAAACTTAGGGTGTCCTTAGAAATAATAAATAGGGATATTCCTGAAATATTGAAAATTAGATTAATAAAAGATAGAAAACACGGTACAGCAACTTATATGGAAGAAGCTATTGAGGATGGATATAAAAGATTATTATTTCCTTCATTAGAAAGGGAAACTAGAAACAACTTAACTGAAAGAGCTGAAGAAGATGCAATTAAAGTATTTGCATTAAACTTAAAACCATTACTATTGCAACCACCTATAAAGGGTAAAAATGTAATGGCCCTAGACCCAGGTTTTAGGACCGGATGTAAGGTTGCAGTAGTCAATGAAACAGGAAGAGTTTTAGATTATGCTACTGTGTTTCCAACTGCACCTAGAAATCAAGTAGAAGAAACAAAGAAAACATTGAAAAAATTAATAGAAAAATATAATGTTCATATAATTTCCATTGGAAATGGGACTGCTTCTAGGGAGACAGAATTAGTTGTAGCAGATATGCTAAAGGAAATGGAAAAAGATGTTTCCTATATAATAGTAAGTGAGGCAGGGGCTTCTGTGTATTCCGCATCAAAGGTAGGAATAGCGGAATTCCCAGACTTAGATGTTTCCATTAGGGGGGCAGTATCCATAGCTAGAAGACTGCAAGATCCTTTGGCCGAGCTTGTAAAAATAGAGCCAAAACATATAGGAGTAGGACAATACCAACATGACTTAAACCAAGGAAAGCTAGATGATGCCTTAAAAGGAGTAGTAGAAGACTCTGTAAATACTGTAGGTGTAGATTTAAACACAGCCAGCGGTCCCTTACTAAAATATGTGGCAGGTATATCTACTAGGGTTGCCAATAGCTTAATCAAACATAGGGAAGAAATAAACACTTTTACAAGCAGAAAAGAACTTTTAAAGGTAAAGGGCTTAGGTGCAAAAACTTTTACCCAATGTGCAGGGTTTTTAAGAATTTCAGATGGAGATAATCCTTTAGACAATACCGGAGTCCATCCAGAGTCCTATAAAATAGCTGAAGAACTTTTAAAATCAAATTATAAAGAAAAGGATATAGAAGAATTGGCAGAAGAATTCGATGTTGGAGTTCCCACCTTGTCAGATATAATTAAAGAATTAGAAAGACCAGGAAGGGACCCAAGGGAAGATATGCCAAAGCCTATTTTAAGACAAGATGTTCTGAAAATTGAAGACCTACAGGAAGACATGATAGTAACAGGTACAGTTAGAAATGTAGTAGACTTTGGTGCCTTTGTAGATATAGGCGTAAAGCAAGACGGCCTAGTACACATATCTCAATTGGCAAATAGATATATAAAACACCCTAAGGAAGTAGTGAAAATAGGAGATATTGTTAAAGTTAAAATAATAGAAGTAGACATAGAAAGAGATAGAATAGCACTTTCCATGAAAGATAAACAGTAGGCAGGGTTTGGGATTGCTGAAAAGATTGAATTTTATATTTTGTCATTCAGAGCGCAGCGAAGAATCTAGTTTTTTAAATATATTTAAGATCCCTCGTTTTACTCGGGATGACAGAGAAGCAACTTTATCACCGGTAGCGGGGGGTTATCTTTATTTGTTGGTTAATTTACAATTGAAATCTTAGGATTTTAAAGTTATAATATATGTAGAGTAACGAAATAAAAGGAGGATGTTTTATGATACTTATTAAAAATGGTAGAATTTACACAATGGCAGGGGAAATTATAGAAGGTGGTTCAATACTTATTAAAGAGGGTAAAATAGTAGAAGTAGGTAAAGATATAATAGCTCCTTTAGATGCAAAGGTAATAGATGCAGAGGGGAAAATTGTTACACCAGGATTTGTAGATGCTCATTGTCACATAGGATTATATGAAGAAAGCATAGGCTTCGAAGGTGCTGATGGAAATGAAATGGTAGATCCTGTAACACCTCAACTAAGAGCTATTGATGCAATTAATCCAATGGATATAGCTTTTGAAGAAGCCCGTGAAGGTGGGGTAACTACAGCTATAACTGGTCCAGGAAGTGCAAATGTAATAGGAGGGACTTTTGTAGCTATAAAAACTTATGGAAACAGGGTAGATGATATGGTAATAAAGAATCCTGTTGCTATGAAGATTGCTTTTGGAGAAAATCCAAAGAGGGTTTATCATGGCCAAAAGAAATCTCCTGTAACTAGAATGGCTACAGCATCAATATTAAGAGATACACTTTTTAAGGCTAGAACTTATATGGAAAAGAAGGAAAATGCAGAAGATCCTTCTAAAAAACCAGATTACGATATAAAAATGGAAGCTCTTATACCAGTACTAAAGAAAGAAATCCCATTAAAGGCTCATGCTCATAGGGCAGATGACATATTTACTTCCATTAGAATTGCAAAGGAATTTGATGTTGATCTAACATTAGATCACTGTACAGAAGGCCATTTAATAGCTAATGAATTAGGCGAAGAAGGAAAAGCTGCCATAGTTGGACCTACTTTTGGAAGTAGATCAAAGTTTGAATTACAAAATAAATCCTTTGATACACCAAAGGTGTTAGTAGAAGCAGGTGTAAAAATAGCTATTACAACAGATGCACCAGTATTACCATTACAAAGTTTAGGACTTTGTGCAGGACTAGCTGTTAATGCAGGACTTTCAGAAATGGAAGCTTTCAAGGCAATTACAATAAATGCTGCTGAAATAGTAGGTTTAGAAGATAGAATAGGAAGTATTGAAATTGGAAAAGATGCTGATATAGTAATATTTGATGGTCATCCATTAAAGGATATAGATTGCAAGACATATGCAACTATAATTGATGGAAAAGTTTTATATAGAAGAGATAAATAAGAAGAG
>CAZWTU010000007.1:0-18401 GCA_964637035.1 uncultured Tissierellaceae bacterium | reverse complement strand
TTAGGATTTATAGTTAATCCCATTGCAGGTATGGGAGGTAGGGTAGGACTTAAGGGGACAGATGGGGAAGAAACTCTTGAGAAGGCCCGTAGTTTAGGGGCAATCCCTGAGTCTCCAGACAAAGCTAAAAAGGCTCTGGAAGTATTACTCCCTTTAAAAGAGGAGTTAAAAATCTACACTTACCCAGGTCAAATGGGGGAAGATGAAGCCTCATCTTTAGGATTTAAGCCTATAGTACTTGGAGAGAAAAAAGATAAATATGGACCTAGGGACACAGAAGAGGCTGCAAAAAGAATGTTAGAAAATGGAGTAGAACTTATACTTTTTGCTGGTGGAGATGGTACAGCAAGGAATATTTATAATGCCATAGGTACTAGTCTAGCAGTTATAGGAATACCAGCTGGGGTAAAGATTCACTCAGCTGTATATGCTAGTCATCCAAGGGCTGCAGGCCAAGTAGTGAAGAAATGTTTAACTGGCCAGGAAATGGAAACTGTTGAAGCAGAAGTAATGGATATAGATGAGGAAGCTTTTAGGAAGGGAGTAGTTACAGCTAGACTTTATGGCTATATGAATATCCCCTTAGAGCCTACACTTATCCAAACAACTAAATCAGCAGGAATTGCCAGTGATGAAGAGTCCTTAGATGGAATTAGCGATAGGGTAGTTGAAGAAATAGAAGAGAACCCAGATACATTTTTTATAATAGGGTCAGGAACTTCTACTAGACCTATAATGGAGAAGATGGGTCTATCTAATACTTTATTAGGTATAGATATAGTAAAGAATAAAGAATTAATAGGTTTAGATGTAAATGAAAAAGAGATTTTAGATATAATAGGAGACAATAAAGCGAAAATAGTAGTCACTGTAATAGGTGGCCAAGGCTATATCTTTGGAAGAGGAAACCAGCAAATAAGTGGTCAGGTAATTAAAAAAGTAGGAAAAGATAATATAATTATAATAGCACCTAAGAGTAAGTTGCTTTCTTTGGAAAATAGGCCTTTGTTGGTGGATACTGGAAATGATGAAGTAAATCAAATGTTTACTGGATATATGAAGGTTTATACAACCTATTATGCAGAGGCAATTGAAAAGGTAAAAGGGCTTTAGGAGCCTAACAAACAATGACCCGTCCCCGTTGTTTGCGCTTGACAAATTTGCCTTATAGACATATAATTAAATTATAAGATATATCTTCAGGGGGAGGTGGAATTCCTCACCGGCGGTAAAGCCCGCGAGCCAATTAATTGGTTGACTTGGTTAGACTCCAAGGCCGACAGTAAAGTCTGGATGAAAGAAGATGTAGAAGGCTTATTTAATTAGTCTTTATTAACCCCGAAGATCTCTCTTCGGGGTTTTTATGATCCCGAAAAATAAAAAATTTGGAGGGATTTTTAAAATGTACACATTAAGTAGAGAAACATGGACAACTAGAAACATGGTAAAAATTGCAGTATTAGGAGTAATAGGAATGGTCTTAATGTTCTTTGACATTCCAGCTTTTTTCGCTCCTGGTTTTCTAAAGATAGACCTGGCAGATTTACCAGCATTAATAGGGGCCTTTGCCATGGGACCAATGGCAGGAGTTATAGTCCAATTAGTTAAGAACCTTTTGAGCATATTTATAGAAGGTACTACTACAGGAGGAATAGGAGAATTATCAAACTTTATAGTTGGAAGCACATTTGTATATGTAGCTGGATTTATCTATTATAAAAAGAAAACACTAAAAACTGCAGTAGTGGGATTAATATTAGGAGTTTTAGCTATGACCATATTAGCAACCCTAAGTAATTACTATGTAGTATTTCCTCTCTACGCTAAAATATTTGGTTGGCCAATGGAGAAGATAATTGGAATGGGTAGTGCAGTCAATAAATTTGTAATAGATTATAAAAGCTTAATACTCTTTGCAGTAGTCCCCTTTAACTTAGTTAAGGGTACAATAGTATCCATAATTACACTTTTAGTATATAAAAAAGTATCACCAATACTTCATAAATAAAAAACCTTATAAATAAAAGTCCTTAGAAACTTACTTCACATGTAGACAAGCTAGTTTCTAAGGACTTTTTTATATTAATAATAAAATAAATGAATAATTAAACTGTAAAATTCCACCAGCAATGATTATTTCAGTTCATTTTTTGTTATGACAAGCCTTATATCTTCATAGGTATAATCATCAGGCAAGGCTTCTTTTATAGGTTTTAATTTTTCTAGGCCTATATTACTAATAGTTTCTAGTATTTTTTCTTCTTTTTCCTTATCTATAAATCTTGTCCAATCTATAGGTTTTCCCTGTTTTTCACATCGGCCTAAATGTTGAATAATAGTATTTACTGTGAAATTTCTCCTTCCAGAAATTTCCTTTAGGCTTAGGCCTTCAAGATAAGAATGATAAGTTTTTTCATATCTATCTATTAAATCATCCCTTATTATCTCAGGATCATTTATTTCTTTGCTTTCAATTCCCTGATTTTCAGCATATTTATCTATTATTTCAATAAAGTCATCCCCATAGCTTTCATATTTCTTTTGTCCTACACCCTTTATCATTAAAAAGCTCGATTTATTTCTTGGGAAATATGATGCCATTTCCCTTAGGGCAGAATCATGGAAGACCATAAAAGGAGGAATTCCTTTTTCTTGAGATAATTCATATCTAACTTCCCTTAACTTTTCAAATAAAGCTTCATCAAAATTTTCAGGTAATTTTTCCCTAGAGATTCCTTTTTTCCTAGAGGATTTAATCTCCACTAGGTGCTTTTTATGAAAGACCTTAATTTTACCATTTAATACTTGTCCAGCAGTAGAAGATAATTTTAAGACAGGATATTTGTCTGCTGTTATATAAATATATCCTCTAGCTACTAGGGTCATTATTATCTCTCTTAAACTATCCGCACTATGGTCTTTCATAATTCCATAGGTAGACACTTGATCTAAGTTAAATTCTAACAATCTTTTATTTCTAGACCCTCTAAGGACATTAGTCACCATTGTAATACCAAATCTTTCATTTACCCTAAAAATACAGGAAAGGATTTTTTGTGCTTCAATTGTAATATCTACCATTTCTGATTCATCTAAACAATTTCCACAATTATTGCATTTTTCATAGGAAGTTGTTTCACCAAAGTAATGTAATATACTCCTCCTCAAACAATCATTTGTATGACAATAGTCAATTAGATATTGTAAATTTTCATATAACATGGTTTCCCGTTCAATTGAACTAGGATTAACTTGTATAAGTAGTTTTTGTTTGACTATATCAGAAGGAGAATAAAGAATAGTACAATGGCTGACTTCTCCATCCCTACCTGCACGTCCAGCTTCTTGATAGTAGGCTTCCATATTTTGTGGCATATTGTAGTGTATTACAAACCTAACATCAGGCTTGTCTATACCCATTCCAAAAGCATTGGTAGCCACTATTATTTGCACCCTATTATGTATAAAGGCCTCCTGATTTTCTTGTCTAGTTTCTGGATTCATACCTCCGTGATAGGGCACAGCTGAAAATCCCTTGGCTAGAAGTTTCTCGGCTAAACCTTCAACGGTTTTTCTAGTGGCACAATATATAATACCTGTTCCATTTGGAAAGGTATTTTTTATATGATTTTCCACATAGGAAAATTTATCACTTACTCTAATTACCTGATAAAATAAATTCGGTCTATCAAAGCCTATAATAGATTCAATAGGATTTCTAAGACCAACCAATTCTTTTATTTCCTTTATAACCTCCACTGTAGCTGTTGCAGTAAATGCTGATACTACAGGTCGATTAGGCATAGCTTGAATAAATCTAGGTATTTCCCTATAGGAAGGTCTAAAGTCATGTCCCCATTGACTAATACAATGGGCTTCGTCAATGGCCACCATGGATACCTCAATGTCCTCCATTAGATTTAGAAATGAATATGTATTTAGTCGTTCAGGAGCCACATATAGGATTTTATATTTGCCTTGCCTTATTTCATCTAATCTATGGTTAAATTCCATGTCACTTAAGGTAGAATTTAAAAATGTACCTGATATTCCTGTTTCATTTAAGGCATCTATTTGATCCTTCATAAGGGATATTAAAGGGGAAATAACTATGGTTATGCCATTTAATAATGCAGTAGGCAGTTGATAGCAAAGGGATTTACCTCCCCCAGTAGGCATTATACCAAGAACATCCTTACCTTCTAATATTCCATTTATTAATCTTTCCTGTCCCTCTTTAAATTCATCATAACCAAAATATTTACTAAGGGCTTCATAAACATCCAAAAAACCACCTCCAAGCTAATTTTATCTTTAATAACAGATAATATCAAGTGAAGAATGGAATTAAAAAAGGATGGTCTTTAAACCATCCCCTCAAACAAAAAGAACCGTCCCTACTGTTTGAACTACATATTTTTGTAAAAAGCTTTATATCCTTCACGTGTCATATATATGTCTGCCTTACTTGCTATTTCAAAAGGTGCATGAACGCTTAACAGTGGAATCCCACAGTCTACTACTTCCATTCCATATTTTGCTAGAATAAAGGCTATGGTTCCTCCGCCACCTTGGTCTACCTTACCTAACTCACCCATCTGCCATACTATATCATTTTCATTAAATATTCTTCTTAATTTTGCAATATACTCAGAGTTAGCATCATTGCTGCCACCCTTACCTCTTGAACCAGTGTATTTAACAACTGTAATACCTTTTCCTATATAAGGTGAATTTTTAGGGTCTAATACCTCTGGATAATTTGGATCAAATCCTGCAAGTGTATCTGCTGATAATACAGAAGAATTGGCTAAGGCTCTTTTAAGCTTTAATTCAGAGTAATTTTCTTCACTTAAGCCTATTAATTCTGCCACCATATTTTCAAAGAACATAGACTCCATACCTGTATTTCCTACACTGCCTATTTCTTCTTTATCTACAAATAGGGCTACAGCTGTTTTCTTAGGGTTTTCTATATGCAAAATAGCACTTAAGGAAGTAAAGGCACAAGCCCTGTCATCCTGGCCATATGCTCCAACCATACTTCTGTCTATTCCAACATCTCTGGCTTTACCAGCTGGTACTATTTCTAGTTCTGCTGTAGTAAAATCTTCTTCCTCTATGTCATATTTTATATTTAATATATTCAATACATTAAGTTTTACTTTGTCTTTTAATTCCTTGTCATTAAAAGGAATGCTTCCGAATAATACATTTAGTCCCTCACCAGTTATTCCTTCGCCCATTTTCTTAGCCATTTGGTCCTTAGCTAAATGAGGAAGCAAGTCAGTTATGAAAAATACTGGATCATCTTCATCTTCACCTATGGATATATCAATTCTTTCTCCATTTTCCTTTACAATAACACCATGTAGTGCAAGGGGAAGGGTAACCCATTGATATTTTTTTATTCCTCCATAGTAATGTGTCTTAAGCATTGCTAATTCCGAATCTTCATATAAGGGAAATTGTTTTAAATCTAATCTTGGAGAATCCAAATGAGACCCAATAATATTCATTCCATCTTCTAAACTATCCTCTCCAATAACAAATAGGACTACAGCTTTATCCTTGTTAAGGCCATATACCTTTGTTCCAGGAACCGGCTTTATAGACTCTTCCATCAATTTTTCAATAGAGATATAGCCATTGTCCTTAGCTGCCCTTACTATTTCCCTGGCAGATTCTCTTTCTGTTTTCCCTGCATCTAAGAAATCTTTGTAGTCTTCATTTAATTCAAAGACTTCTTCAATCTCATGGTCTTCTAGTACTTCCCATACATTTTTCCAAGTATGAGTTAGGCTTTCTTGTAGCATTTTACCTTCTGATTTATTTCCCATAAAATACGCCTCCTAGTTATTATGTAATCTAATCCTAATCATATATTTCTATGATATTTTTGTCAAGGATAAGACACCCTAAAGTCTTTATATTGTTAAGTTTTTCCCTTAGTGTTATAATAATAATTAGCTTATAATTGAAAGGTTGAGAGATTTGGAAATTGTATTAAAAGGATTAAGGCAAACAAAAGAATTTGGTATCAGATTTGGTAAACTTCTTAAAGCTGGTGATGTAGTTTGTTTAAATGGTGATTTAGGTGCAGGGAAGACTACTCTTACTAAATCCATAGGAATAGGCCTTGGAGTAGATGATTATATAACTAGCCCTAGCTTTGCACTTATAAATGAATATACTGGTAGAATTCCCCTATATCATTTCGATGTATATAGGTTAGATAATGTGGAGGAACTTTATGATTTAGGCTTTGATGAATATTTTTATGGTAGGGGTGTTTCCATTATAGAATGGGCGGAGAAAATAAAAATATTACTTCCAGAAGAAAGAATAGTATTAGACATAAATCAGGGTATAGATATAAGTGAGAGAAGGATAAATATTACAAGTTATGGCAATAGATATGAGGATATAATTAAGGAGTTGGAAAGCAATTGAAAATTTTAGCTATAGATACATCAACACAGGTGGCGTCTTGTGCAGTAATAGATGAAAATATGGTTTTAGGGGAATATTCCTTAAATCAAGATTTTAGCCATTCAGAAAATTTAGTTCCCATGATAAAAGAAATATTAGGGTCTTTAGATTTAAAAATAGATGATATAGATTTATATGGTGTATCCATAGGGCCAGGATCCTTTACTGGACTTAGGATAGGTGTGGCAAGTGTAAAAGCCTTTGCTCATTTATTTGATAAACCTGTAGTGGGAGTATCTACATTGGAGGCCTTAGCCTTTAATCTACCTTACAATCCTATAGTAGTACCTATGATGGATGCCAGAAGGGATAGGGTATATACAGGCATATATGCCTGGGAAGACAATAAACTCAAGACCCTAATGAAAGCAGATGCCCTAGAAGTAGATATATTACTTGAAAAATTAGATAAGGATTATGAAAACATAGTAGTTAATGGTGATGGAGCTTTAATGCATAGGCAAAGAATAAAAGACAATTTAAAAGATAAGGTAAGGTTTTCAACTATTAGTAATAATAGCTGTAGGGCCACAAGTATAGGGGAATTAGCTTTAATTAAATATAATGAAGGAAAAATAGATAACTATTATACATTAGCACCTGACTACTTAAGGAAGTCTCAAGCCGAAAGAGAATTAAACAAGAAGGAGCAGGGATAAAATGGAGATTATTATCCGTGAAATGGAAGAAAAGGATTTAGATAGAATAATGGAAGTAGAGAAAAGTGCCTTTACTACACCTTGGTCTCGGGATTCTTTTTTACTAGAAATAACCAAAAACCAACTGGCCAAATATTTTATTGCAGAAGTGGAAGGAATTCCAGTAGGCTATGGAGGTATATGGTTAATATTAGATGAGGGACATATAACCAATATTGCAGTAGATAAGGATTATAAAAGACTGGGCATAGGGGAAAAAATACTAGAAGCCCTTATTGATATTTGTAAAGAATTTGAAATTATAGCTATGACTTTAGAAGTAAGAGCAGACAACGAACCAGCTAAAAATCTTTATAAAAAATATGGATTTTTAGAATATGGAATAAGGCCAAATTACTATGCAGATGACAATCAAGATGCAATAGTTATGTGGAAAAAATTAAACAATTAAGGGTGATAAAATGTTAACATTAGCAATAGAAACTTCTTGTGATGAAACATCTTGCGCTGTAGTGAGAAATGGTAGAGAAGTTTTATCCAATATAATATCCTCCCAAATAGATATCCACAGGAGGTTTGGAGGTGTAGTTCCAGAAATAGCTTCAAGAAAACATATAGAAAGTATAAACAATATTGTACAAGAAGCCTTAAATGAAGCAAAAGTAGGATTTAATGATATAGATTTAATAGGAGTTACACAGGGGCCTGGTCTTGTAGGGGCTCTATTAATAGGAATATCTACGGCTAAGGCCCTAGCCTATGGACTTGATAAGCCTCTTATAGGAGTAAATCATATAGAGGGTCATGTATGTGCCAACTATATTAACCACAAGAACCTAGAGCCTCCCTTCACCTGTTTAATAGTATCAGGAGGACATACTTATTTAGTTTATGTAAAGTCTTATACTGATTATGAATTGATAGGCAGGACAAGAGACGATGCAGCTGGAGAAGCTTTTGATAAAGTTGCTAGATCCTTAGGGCTAACTTATCCTGGTGGACCTGAAATAGATAAGTTATCCACAGCAGGAAACAAGGATGCCATAGATTTCCCCAGGGTATTTTTAGAGGCAAAATCCTATGACTTTTCTTTTAGTGGTTTAAAGACAGCAGTTTTAAATTATTTAAATCAAAAAGACCAAAAAGGAGAGGAGATAATTATAGAAGATGTGGCAGCAAGTTTTCAACAGGCAGTACTTGATGTACTTGTGGATAAGTCCTTTAGACTTGCCAAAGAAAAGGGGTCTAATAAAATTGTTTTAGCAGGTGGAGTGGCTGCAAATAGTGGTTTAAGAAGAATGATGAAAGAAAAAGGAAAAAGTGAAAATATAGAGATATATCACCCTTCTAGGATATTATGCACAGATAATGCGGCCATGATTGGTTCAGCTGCATATTTCAACTATAGAGAGGGAATCGTATCAGATCTATATCTAAATGTTATGCCAAATTTATCTTTAAAGTGATAAATATTAACAAAATACTCCACAAACTACAAACATTTGGAAATAAATCTTATTAAGTTATCCTGTGGATAATGTGGATAATTTCATATAAAGAGTCAAAAACACAACTTGTACTGTGGATAACCATGTGGGTAGTGTGTATAAGTTGTGAATTGTCTGTTAATCCATCTCTGTAAATAAAATCCATTCGTTATAAAGTTGATTTAATGAGTTTTCCGCCTCTTCTCTTTTCTTAGATAATTCGACAATCTTTTCTGGTAAGTCGTATATTGTTGGGTCACATAGACAAGCGTCCAATTCTTCTAATAAATTTTCTTTTTCAGTAATTGCTTCTTCTAAACTCTTTATTTTCTTTCGATTGGCTCTTTCTTCTTGCAAGACTTCTTTTTCTTTTTTCTTTTCTAGTTTTATTTGCGTTCTGGTCTTAGTAGGTGTATCATCTTCTACATATAAAAGTTCATTCTTTTTCTCTAAATAATAATCATAATTTCCTAAGTACTCTTTTATTCCTTCAGAAGTTAAATCTAATATCTTATCCGTAACCCTATTTAGGAAGTATCTATCATGGGAAATGACAAATAAAGTTCCTTCATAATCTAGTAATGCATCTTCTAATACTTCTTTACTATCTATATCTAAATGATTAGTAGGTTCGTCCATTAATAAGAAGTTGGATTTTGAAAGCATTAACTTTAGTAATGAAAGTCTACCTTTCTCTCCTCCACTTAAGTCCCCAATTTCTTTAAATATATCATCACCTATAAACATAAATTGACTAAGGACTTTTCTCACTGTATAGTGGTCAAATTTAGGATGTTCATCCCATATTTCATCTATTATAGTTTTATCTAAATTTAAGTTTTCCATTTCCTGGTCAAAATACCCAGATAAAACATTGTGTCCTAAGTTTATATTGCCATCATCTTTTTCTAATTCTCCTAATATTATCTTAAATAAAGTGGTTTTACCAATACCATTGGCCCCTATAAGTCCTACTTTTTCTTCTCTATAAATTTCAAAATTAATATCATCAAGAAGCTTTAAATCTCCAAAGGATTTTTCCAGAGAACTAACCTTTAATACATCTACACCGGATTTAATCTTTGGCTCAAACCTAATTCTAGCTTTAGCATTATCCTTATCTGGTTGATCCATAACCTTTATCTTATCAAGCATTTTTTGCCTACTTTTAGCTAAACCATAATATCTCTCTCCACCATAGGCCTTAAATTGATCTATGATTTTTTCTTGCCTTTTTATTTCTTTTTGTTGGTCTTCAAAATGTTTTTTATAAAGTTCTAAGTCTTTTTTTCTCCTTGACATAAAATCAGTATAATTTGTATTGTAAGCTTTCAATCCTAGATTTTCCATGTGAAATATCCTATTGACTACCCTATCTAAAAAATATCTATCATGGGAAATAATTAAGGCAGCACCCTTATAATCATTTAAAAACTTTTCTAGCCAATCTATGGCGGCTATATCTAAATGGTTAGTAGGCTCATCTAGTAAAAGTATATCTGGTTTCTCTAAAAGAAGCTTTCCAAGTAATAGTCGAGATTTTTGACCCCCAC
Organism: uncultured Tissierellaceae bacterium; assembly: GCA_964637035.1. Lineage (GTDB taxonomy): Bacteria > Bacillota > Clostridia > Tissierellales > Tissierellaceae > CAZMMV01. Next base: position 8,210 of record CAZWTU010000007.1, on the reverse strand, counting down.
TAAGTATATTTACTTCTTTTTCCAAATCTTCATCTTGAAATCCTAAACCCTTCAATACCCCTTTAATTTCTGATTTATATCCATACCCATTAATATTAATAAATTCCTCAGATAAATGGGCATACTCGTCCATTAAGGAGTCCAATTTTAAGCTTTGACCCTTATTGCCCTCTAGGGATATATTTTCTTCTAAAGCCCTAAGTTTTTCTTCCATTTCTATTAAATCTTGAAACACCTCAAGGCATTCATTGAAAACGCTTTTATTAGACTCTATATTTGTATGTTGCTTTAAATATCCCAGCTTTATATCTTTTTGTAAATATATGTCACCTCTATCCTTATGTAGTTCACCGGATAGTATATTTAAAAGTGTAGTTTTCCCTGAACCATTTAGCCCAATTATTCCCACCTTGTCTCCATTTTGTACATTAAAACTAATATCCTCTAAAATAGGATCTATTCCATAAGTTTTACTTATATTGCTGCATGAAAGGACTAACATAAATTTTCCTCCTAAATTGTTATCCCTTCTATTGTATCAAATAAAATGCTTATGTAAAAGATGTAATAAAATCAAAAAGATACTCCTTTGTGGGAGTATCTAAGATTTTAAATCTGTTTCCATTGCTAATGAGGATAAAATAGGATCAATTAAATCCAGATTACATCTGCCTTCATTATTATAATGTGTACAATTTGTGCAAGACTCAGTATTATCCTGGGAGGAAGCTGTTGAAGATTTTAATTCCTGGCTTTCTTCCCTTGGATTGTATCTACTGCATCTTTCCGCAACTTTTTTAAGTTGGTCTCTACTTTCTATATTACCCACCTCCTTAAGGATATCTTGCCACTGTGTGGGATAAATATACATAAAAGTAAATGTTTTTCATGAAAATTAATTGAAAAAGATACCCCTATATGGTATGTTATAAAAAACATCTAGGAGGTAAAATATGAATATTAATATAAACAAGGAAGCTATAGAATATATAAAGGATAAAACTAATGATAATTCAGTAAATATTATAGTTGTAGAAGCAGGGTCCGGATGATGTGTAGTACAAGAACCAACTGTTCAGCTTGGTAAACCCACTAGTGAGAAAGACTTCCATATGTATGAAGTTCATGGTATCAAGATATATGTACTAAAAGGTTTAAGAGAAAGGCGAAAGGTCCAAATTTCTTTAGGCAGGTTTTTTTGGATTAGAACTTTAAGGGTGGAAGGTCTTATAAATTAGGCATTTTTCATATGCAATATCCCGGCCAAAACAATTGACAAATATATATCAGGATGATATAATTACTCGAAGAATGTAGTGAATAGGTGGTGATTATATGGAAAAGGAAAATAAGGTGTCTATAACTGTTATAAGAAGACTTCCTAAATATTATAGGTACTTAGTAGATTTATTAGATAGTGGAATAACAAGGGTTTCGTCCCAGGAACTAAGCAAAATGACTGGATTTACTGCCTCGCAAATAAGGCAGGATCTAAATAATTTTGGAGGATTTGGTCAGCAGGGCTATGGCTATAATGTTGAAGAGCTTCATCATCAATTGGGTAAGATTCTTGGTTTAAATACCATTTATCATGCTGTAATTGGTGGTGCAGGAAACTTAGGCCAGGCTATAGCTAACTTTAAAGGATTTGAAGATGCAGGCTTTCAAGTTGTTTCGCTTTTTGATAGGAATCCAAAGTTAGTAGGTATAAAAGTTAGAGATATTGAAATTAGACACATTGATACTATGATAGATTATATAAAGACACATGAAATCGACATAGGTATTATAACTGTTCCAAAGGAAGGTGCTCAGGAGTTAGCTGATCTTTATGTAGAGGCCGGAGTAAAGGGAATTTGGAACTTTGCACCTACAGACTTAGATTTACCAGATGATATAATAGTAGAAAATGTAAGCTTAAATGAATCTTTATTTACTTTATCTTATTTTTTAAAAAGAAGATATGAATAAATACAGCTTTATACATGGCTAATAAAAGATCTAATTAATCATATTTAAATTTATATGATTAAATAGGTTTTTTATTTGAGAAAATAAGATAAAAATTTAACAATAACTATGGAAATAATTAATTAAGTGTTCTATAATACAAATATATAGAGTAAATGCAAATATATTAGGGAGGGAAAAATATATGAATTTTAATTTAACAAAAGAGCAAGAAATGGTAAGAAGTGTAGTAAGGGAATTTACAAAGAACGAAGTAGAGCCTATTGCTGCAGATATTGATGTAACAGAGAGATTCCCTAGGGAAAATGTTGACAAGATGGCAAAATACAACATGCTAGGTATACCTTTCCCAGTAGAATATGGTGGAGCAGGTGGAGATGAATTAGCCTATGCCATAACTATTGAAGAACTATCCAAGGCTTGTGCTACTACAGGAGTTATCAACTCAGCCCATACATCCTTAGGATGTTGGCCAATATTTAAGTATGGTAATGAAGAACAAAAACAAAAGTACTTAGTTCCCCTAGCAAAGGGAGAATATTTAGGAGCATTTGGACTCACAGAAGCTAATGCAGGTACAGATGCAGCTGGTCAACAGACTACAGCAATCCTTGATGGAGATGATTATGTTTTAAATGGGTCTAAGATATTTATTACCAATGGTGGTCAGGCAGATGTATATATAATATTTGCTATGACTGACAAAAGCAAAGGTACTAGAGGGATATCAACATTTATAGTAGAAAAGGATTTCCCAGGGTTTTCCATAGGGAAAATAGAAGAAAAGATGGGTATTAGAGCTTCTGCAACTGCAGAACTAATATTTCAAAACTGTAGAGTCCCAAAAGAAAACCTACTTGGCAAAGAAGGACAAGGCTTTAAGATTGCAATGACTACTCTTGATGGTGGTAGAATAGGAATAGCTGCTCAAGCATTAGGAATAGCTGCAGGGGCCTTAGATGAAGCTGTAGGATACTTAAAGGAAAGAGAACAATTTGGTAGGCCATTGGCTAAATTCCAAGGTCTTCAATGGTTAGTTGCAGATTTAGCTACAGAAGTAGAAGCGGCTAGACTTTTAGTTTATAAGGCTGCATATAATAAGGCTAACAATCTTCCATATGGAGTAGAAGCTGCTATGGCAAAGATGTATGCATCTAGATGTGCTATGAAAGTAACAACTGAAGTTGTTCAAATATTTGGTGGCTACGGATATACTAAAGATTATCCAGTAGAGAGAATGATGAGGGACGCAAAAATAACTGAAATATACGAAGGTACAACTCAAGTTCAACAAATGGTTATATCAGCATCAGTACTTAAATAATAGGCTAAGGAGGAATATAGATGAATATTATTGTATGTTTAAAACAAGTACCAGACACTACAGAAGTTAGAATAGACCCAGTACGTGGTACACTAATTCGTGAAGGAGTACCAAGTATTATAAATCCAGATGATAGAAATGCTTTAGAAGAAGCATTAAGAATAAAAGATGAAAGAAAAGACGTAAAAGTAACAGTACTAAGCATGGGGCCTCCTCAAGCAGAGGTTGCTTTAAAAGAAGCTTTGGCAATGGGAGCAGATGATGCTGTACTCTTAAGTGATAGAGCCTTTGCAGGTTCAGATACTTGGGCTACATCCACAGCAATAGCAGCTGGAATCAAAAAAATAGGAGATTATAGTATAATCTTTTGTGGTAGACAAGCTATAGATGGAGATACTGCACAAGTAGGACCACAAATAGCTGAACACTTAGATCTACCACAAATAACTTATGTTGAAGAATTGAAGATTGAAGGAGATAAAGTTATAGCTAAAAGGGCCTTAGAAGATGGACACTTTCTAGTAGAGTCATCTATGCCAGTACTTTTAACAGCTATAAAGGAATTAAATGAACCAAGATATCCTTCTATTAAAGGAATATATGAAGCTCATGGGGAAGGAAAAGTTAAAATATGGTCAGCTGAAGATGTAAAAGCTGATTTTGATAATCTAGGTCTAAACGGTTCTCCTACTAAGGTAAATAAATCTTTTACTCCCCAAGGTAGAAAGGGAGAAGGGGAAATATTTAAAGGTGGAAACAAAGATTCAGTAAATAGTTTAATAGTAAGACTAAGGGAAAAACATATTATTTAATATAAATATTGGATGAAGGAGGAGAAAACATGGCTGTAAAAAAGACAGGAATTGAAAGAGCGGGAGCAGTAGATGTAGAATTATATAGAGGCGTTTGGGTGTTTGCAGAGCAAAGAAGTGGTGAGCTTTTAAATGTTGCTATAGAATTGATTGGTGAAGGTAGAAAAATAGCTGATGAATTAGAAGTACCTTTAACTGCTGTATTATTAGGTAATAAAGTAGATGACATAGCTGAAAAGTTAATTAAATATAATGTAGACGAAGTACTTTATGCAGAGCATGAATTATTAGAACTTTATAATACTGAAGGATACACAAAAGTAATAGATGAATTAATCCAGGAAAGAAAACCTGAGATTCTTTTAATAGGTGCTACAAATATAGGTAGGGACCTAGGACCAAGAATATCTTCTAGGGTTCATACAGGACTTACTGCAGACTGTACAGAGCTAGCAGTAGACTTAGAAAACAGAAGATTAATGCAAACACGTCCAGCCTTTGGTGGAAACCTAATGGCAACTATAATATGTCCGGACCATAGACCACAAATGTCTACGGTTAGACCAGGTGTAATGGAAAAGGCTAAATACAATGAGAATGCAAAGGGTAAAATAAATAAATTTACTCCGGATTTAAAAGATGAAGATGTTAGAGCTAGAGTATTGGAAGTAGTTAAAGGTGGTAAGGCGGAAGTACAACTTGTAGATTCTCAAATCATAGTATCTGGAGGTAGGGGATTAGCCAAAGGGGAAGGATTTGAATTAATCCAAGCATTAGCTGATAAATTAGGTGGGGTAGTTGGAGCCAGTCGTGCTACTGTAGATGCAGGTTGGATAGAGCATAGTCACCAAGTAGGGCAAACAGGAACAACTGTCAGGCCAGATTTATATATAGCTTGTGGTATTTCTGGAGCCATTCAGCATTTAGCTGGTATGCAAGAATCCAAGACTATTATAGCTATAAATAGCGATCCAGATGCCCCAATATTTAAGGTAGCGGACTATGGAATAGTTGGAGATGTATATGATGTATTACCCTTGCTTATTGATGGCTTAGATAATGTAGATGATATATTTCAAGCTTTTAGAGGTTAAGTTAGCCCTTTAAAGCAGATGTATTGAACTTATTTATCTAGTATGTTATAATTTTGATGGAGTCAAAATAAAGTTCTTATAAAAATATAGGAGGTATTTATTTAATGGCAAAAGAAAGTTTAAATCCATTATTAAGTGCACAATCTCAAGTTAAAAAAGCGTGCGATGCATTAAATTTAGGCGACGATGTTTACGAATTACTTAAGGAACCAAAAAGAATGATAGAAATCTCCATTCCAGTTAGAATGGATGATGGTAAAATGAAAACATTTAAAGGCTATAGAGCTTTACACAATGACGCAATAGGACCTGGTAAAGGTGGAATAAGATTCCATCCAGGAGTTAATCCAGATGAAGTTAAGGCATTATCAATATGGATGACATTTAAATGTGGAGTTATGGGAGTTCCATATGGTGGGGGAAAAGGTGGAATAACTGTTGATCCATTAACATTATCAAAGGGAGAACTTGAAAGATTATCAAGAGGATATGTTCAAGGACTTTATAAATACTTAGGCGAAAAAATAGATGTTCCTGCACCAGATGTTGGTAGTAGTGGACAAGTAATGGCCTGGATGGTAGATGAATACATTAAACTTACTGGTGGAGAAAACAACCTAGGAGTTATAACTGGAAAACCGGTAGAGTGGGGCGGATCCCAAGGAAGAAACGAAGCAACAGGTTTTGGAATTTCAGTTATAGCAAAGGCAGCTGCTGAGGACATGGGTATGGATATATCTAAGACAAGTGTTGCTATACAAGGCTTTGGAAACGTAGGTAGATATACAGTTAAAAATATAGAACGTCAAGGTTTTAATATTGTAGCCTTAGCTGAATGGGCACCATCAGTTGGTACTTATGCCCTATATAACGAAAATGGATTGGACTTCCAGGACATGGCAGATTATATGGACCAAAATAAGAACCTAATTGATTATCCAAAGGCAGAGAAAATTTCCCTAGAAGAATTCTGGGAATTACAAGTAGATATGTTTGTACCTGCAGCATTAGAAAATGCTATTACAGAAAAAGAAGCTAAGGTAATAAAAGCTAAATTAATCTGTGAAGGTGCTAATGGACCAATTACTACAGAAGGAGACGCTATACTTAATGAAAGAGGCATAGTAGTTACACCAGATATATTAACAAATGCAGGTGGAGTTACAGTTTCTTACTTTGAGTGGGTACAAAACCTATATGGCTACTATTGGTCAGAAGAAGAAGTAGAAGAAAAGCAAGAAATTGAAATGATGAATGCATTTAATGATATATGGGAATTAAAAGAAGAATACAAGGTAACAGCAAGAGAAGCTGCTTATATGATTTCAGTTAAAAAAGTAGCAGATGTAATGAAGTTAAGAGGATGGTACTAATTAAATGAGACACGGGGACGGTTCTACTGTCCCACTTTCCTTTTAATCAGGAATAAAAAACAAGGTTACGGCTTAGGCGGTAGCCTTGTTTTTTTATGTTAAAATATAATGGAGCTTATATATTATTTAATATTTTAAAGCTTTTAAGAAAAAATGTCACAAAAGGCATATTAAATCCGTCTATAGGGTGAAGGCATAGAAAAGAGGGGAGAATTACAAAAAAATTAGAAAGAGGTGACAAAATGGTTGATTTTGAAAAATTTATCAAGGGAGATGAGAAGGAGTTAGAAAAACTTATGTCTCAATTAACCCAGCCCTTAATGAAATATTGTTCTAGTATTCTTTTAAACTTTGCAGATGCAGAAGATGCAGTTCAAACTACTTTTATTAAAGCATATAAGAAACGATATACTTTGAAAAATCCAGATGCCTTAACTTCTTTTATTTATAGTATTGCTTACTCGGTGTGTATAGATACTATTCGTTCGAGAAAAATATTCTTCCCATTGAAAGAAGAAATAAAGGCAGATGAAAAACCTAATACTGGTGATTTTTCAGAAGAATTATATGAAGCACTTTTAAAACTAACACCTTTAAATCGGTCAATCATTTATGGGCGCATAGTAGAGGAATATAGCTATAAAGAGCTTGCAGCTATACACAATAAATCAGAAGTAGCCTTGAGAAAAAGATATGAAAGATCAAGAAAGAAGCTACAAAAGTATCTAAAAACCCTAAATATTAAAAAGGAGAGTGACTATAGTGGACAAAAAGTTCATAAAGAAGGAATTTAATAAGATGGAAGTGCCAGAAGTAGATGTGAGGGAAGATGTGTTAAATTCAATTCATGGGAAAGGGCCTAATAGACAGAAAAGGATTATGCCAAGGGCAATGGTGGCTGTAGCATTGACCTTAGTTATGATTACAGGGGTTGTATTTGCTGCTGGAAGATTAATTAATGTGGTTGAGGAGGTACCAGCTGCAGATGAAATAGCAAGGTATAAATTGGATTTTGAATTTGTGGGTGTAGAGTTAGATGATGAGGTTGCTAAAGATTTAATAAGATATGCTACAAATCCCTATGCTACAGAAGAAGTAACATCAGAACACTTTAAGAAAATTGAAAACTACCAAGAATTAGAAGACTATCTAGGTATTAATGTACTTAGGAGTCCGATTCTTGATAATGACTTTGAATCAATTAATTTGGTTGAGGGTCAGATTCTAGAAAGTAATATTACTATTTCGTCCTCTGCTGTAGATGATAAACTTGTATCGGTTAATTTTAGTTCTAACTATCGTTTTCCTAAAACTGATGGGAGTATAGGCTTTAGTGGCCAACTTTTAACTCCATTTGGAAAAGAAACCTTTCCAGAATATAAGATACAAACGGGGCATCATGATTTTGATGATAATAGAAAACGTGAAGTGTTAACAGAAACCTACACAAGTAAAAAGAGTGGCATTACAGCTGAAATAGTTCATATTTCAGAAACTAATAGATATGCCGCATATTTAGAGTCAGATTCAATTATATATACACTTGAATCATCTCATGCAGGTCAAGGGTTGGGCCCCAGAGAGTTAATTATAGAAGTTATTGATTCCTTTGAAAAATAAAGAAACACGGGGACGG
>CAZWTU010000006.1:4714-50074 GCA_964637035.1 uncultured Tissierellaceae bacterium | reverse complement strand
GATCTAGTGTCATTGACGTGGGGGTTCAAGTCCTCTTTCCCGCACCATAAAAAAGATTGGCTATAGCCAATCTTTTTTTAATATTTGCACCTGTAGCTCAATGGATAGAGCACCTGGCTTCGGACCAGGGTGTTGGGGGTTCGAGTCCTCTCAGGTGTGCCAAAGGAAAAGTTGGGTAATACATCTTGTGCTGTAAACATATAATTAACTAAGAAATATATAGGGGTGATTATATGTTAGATGAATTTATGACTGTAGATATGCTTACTACTTTTGTAGGTATTACTACTGCAGTTACGGTGATCGTTCAATTCACAAAGTCCATGATAAAAAGAAGATTTAATGATCATGCGGTAAGATTATATGCTTTTATTGTGGCAATCATACTTACATTTGTATTTGCAGGAAACTTTAGTGGAATAAGGGGAATAATCCTTACTTTAATCAATGCAATGTTAATAACTGCTACTAGCATGGGGGGATATGAAATATTATCCGATCCATTAGCACAAAAAAGAAGGTAAAATAATACCTAGATCGGTCTGATCTAGGTATTATTTTATGTGAATCACTTTTTTATAGCAATAAATATAAGGATGAATATAGTAATATATAGTAGAATTTACTATGTATTAATCAGGAGGGATTAGATGTGATGTGTGATTTTAAAATAATAAATATGGAGGAGTTAAAAGAGAGATTAAAGAATTTAAATTTTAAACAGCTTCATATTCACCATACATGGAAACCAGCTCATAGTTCTTTTAGTGGAGATAATCATATTGCAATGCAGAATTCTATGAGAAATTTTCATGTAAATACAAATGGATGGAGTGATATAGGGCAACATTTGAGTCTAATGCCAGATGGAAAATGGGTAACTGGAAGAAGTTTTAGTAAAGATCCCGCTTCTATTAGAGGGTGGAATAAAGGTGCACTTGCAGTTGAGATGATAGGCAATTTTGATATTCAAGGAACAGGAGAATATAATAGCCTGGGATATGACCAATTAGAAGGTGATCAAAAGAATGAGATAATAAAACTTATAAAGTATTTTGGTGAGAGATTTGGATATGAAAAGATAGTATTTCATAGAGAAGGGCCTGGAGTTAAGAAATCATGTCCAGGAAATAGTTTAAGTAAGAATTTATTGATAAAGCAAGCAAAAAACATAAAAGAAGAAGATGAAAACATTAGCCCATGGGCAGAGGAAGCTATGAAATGGGCTATAGACAATGATTTGATACTTTTAGTAAATCCAAAAGAAAATATAAACTTAGAGAGATTTTTGACAATACTCCATAGATATTATAAATTTAATTTATAATATTATGGGTATAAATAAATAATAAAGGTATATTATTTATCTTAATAAAACAAGGAAGTGAAAAACAATGGATAAAAGGATTGGATTTATAGGTGCAGGGAATATGGCAAAAGCAATGATAGGTGGCATGATTTCTTCGGGATTAATTTTGCCTGATAACATCATAGCATCATCAAAAACACAAGAAACACTAGATAATATGAAAACAGAGTTTAAAATCAATACGAGCTTAGACAATAGAAAGGTATCAGAGATATCAGACTACTTGGTATTGGCTGTAAAACCGTATATGTATGATAGTATTTTAAAAGAAATAAAGAATTCTATAAATCAAGATGCAGTAATAATTGTAATAGCAGCTGGAATAAATATAGAATATATACAAAGAAACTTAGGACACAATCAAATGGTAGTAAAAGCAATGCCTAATACACCCGCATTAATAGGGGAAGGCATGACTGCTTTATCTTTTGGCAACAAGATAAATAGTGAGAGAAGACAAGATGTAATAGATTTGTTTGAAAGTTTTGGGAAAGTAGAAGAATTAGATGAAGGATTAATGGATGCATATACAGCTATAGCGGGATCGTCACCAGCTTATGTGTATATGATGATTGAGGCTATGGCAGATGCTGGAGTCTTGGGAGGTATTCCAAGAAAGAAAGCTTATAAGATGGCCTCTCAAGCAGCACTAGGCGCCGCAAAGATGGTTTTGGATACAGGGATACATCCAGGAGAGTTAAAGGATAATGTATGTTCACCTGGAGGAACAACCATAGAAGCGGTAGCAAAATTAGAAGAAACAGGATTTAGAACTTCAATTATAGAGGCCATGAGAGTATGTGAAAAAAAATCAAGATTTTTGAGTAATAATTAATAATAAAATGGGTACTTTGATACAATGCTTTCAAACAGAAAGTCTAGTTAAGGATAGGCTATTTGTTTGAAAGCATTTTCTATTATAAAAGCATTGACAATACCAAAGTATTGGTGTACTATAGAATTAACACACAGGTACACGGAAAATGGAGGTGAAAAGATGAAATTTAACGATAATTTGCCAATATATATTCAAATAACAAATTTAATAAAAAGAAGAATTGCTTCAGGAGATTTAAAGGAGGGAGATAAGTTGGCATCAGTCAGGGAGTTATCTACACAAGTCAAGACCAATCCAAATACTGTACAAAGGGCCTACTCAGAGCTAGAAAGAGAGGATCTTGTATTTACTCAAAGAGGTATGGGAACTTTTATAACGGAAAACAAAGAAGTAGTATTAAAACTTAAAAAGAATATGGCTTCAGATATAGTTAAATCTTTTATATTTGATATGAAGTCTATAGGTTTTAAAGAAGAAGAAATATTAAATTTAATAAATATAAAGATGAAGGAGGAGTAAGTGATGGAAAACATAATAGAGATAAAAGATCTAACTAAATCATATTTAAATAAAAAGGCAATCAATAATTTATCATTAAATTTAGAAAAAGGAAAGGTAATAGGAATACTTGGACCAAATGGAAGTGGGAAAACCACATTAATTAAGATATTAACAGGAATTTTAAGGTCTACAAAAGGAGATGTATTTATAGATGGAGAAAAGCCAGGGGTATATAGTAAATCCATAGTATCATATCTTCCAGATAGAAATTTTTTATATGAATGGATGACGATAGAAGAGGCTATTGATTTTTACAAGGATTTTTACCAGGACTTTGATGAAAAAAAGGCTTATGAGCTTTTGGGTTTTATGAAATTAAATAAGGAATCAAAGATAAATTCGCTTTCAAAGGGCATGAAAGAAAAGTTAAACTTAACTTTAGTATTATCTAGAAAAGCTAAAGTGTATATACTGGATGAGCCAATAGCAGGAGTAGATCCAGTAGCACGTGATCAAATTTTAGATGCAATAATTAAAAACTACAATGAAGCTAGTACCATGATAATAACTACACATCTTGTAAGGGATATAGAAGGAGTATTTGATGAAGTGGTGTTTTTAAAAGACGGGGAAGTCTATCTAAAAGGAAATGCAGAAAAATTAAGAGAAGAAAAACAGATGCAAATAGATGATTTATATAAAGAAATATTTGCAGAATAGGAGGGGAAAAGATGAGAAAATATATGAAATATGAAATAAAGGGAACTTATAAGTTTATATTGGGAATACTGCTAGTAGTACTTATTGCTTCAACAGTAATACAGTTAAATGTTCAAAGTGAGATGAGGGAACTTAATCAACCGACAAGTTTTGGTAATTCAGCGTTTGGTGGATTTATGTTTATAACATCTATATTGGTTATATTTGGAGCATTTTTAACAGCATTTTTCTATATAATTGGATCATTTAGAAAAGAATTATATGATGATAGGGGTTATTTAACTTTTACACTTCCTCTTACAGGAAATCAGATATTAGGTTCAAAGTTAATTGTATCAATGCTTTGGTATACAGTACTTGGAGCAGGGATTGTTTTTTATAATATCATTTTATCATATATATTATTTGGAAGTGATTGGAAGTATATAATAAATACTATACTTGGGAATTTAGATATTTCATTTATATCATTTGGAATTGTAGGGATATTGACCACAGTTGTTACGCTTATTCTTATTTATTTTTCAATAGCACTTAGTAGAGTTACCATTAAAAATAAAAAAATTGGTGGAATATGGTTTGTATTATTTATTGTTTTAAATACCTTTGTTACCTATTTGACATTTAAAGTCGGAGAGATATTGCCATATTATTTGAGTTTTAAAGATTTTAGTATAAGTCATATTTATGATATAAATACTCTTTTAGTTGGATCAATGAATAATATGGGTTCTTTAGTGTTTATGGGAAATAATTTTAATCCATATTTAAATGTATTCGGGAATCTATTTCAGATTATAGTAATAGTGGCTGGATTTTTAGGAACAGGATATTTAATAGAAAAGAAAATAGATTTATAAGCTGATAGAAGGGCTAAGGATGTTTAAATATCCTTAGCCCTTTAGTATTAATAAGCTTGATAGATAAGATTAAATTTGATACTATATAAATTATAAAGAAAAAATTACCCTTTAAACTAAAAAAGGAAGGTGTTAAAATGAATTTCAATGAAAAATACGAAATAATTGATTTATCACAAGAAATTTATCAAGGAATGCCGGTATTTGGAATGCATCAAGAAACTTTTATTATGGTAAATCAAACTCATGAGCAAAATATGAAAGATACTGGCTCACCAACAGTAGGTTTTTCAGCAAGGAATCTTTTAATGAGTGAACATGGTCCAACTCATTCTGATGCAGTCTGGGAGTTTTTGCCATCAGGTCCTACAATAGAGAATATGGAATTTAACTTATTTTATGGGGATGCTATATGTCTTGACTTTACTCATATTAGATATCCTGATTATATTGAAATAAAGGATATTGAAAGGGCATTACAAAAAGCTAGACTTGAAATTAAAAAAGGAGATGTTTTTGTAATGTATACTGGGCATTATGAAAGAACTCACCCAGTTCTACATTCAAAAGATCATGCTGTAGATTCTCTAAATTATGGTGGAATGGGAGCTAAGCATACAGGAGTATCGTATGAATCTGCTAAATGGTTAGCAGAAAAAGGAGTAGTTAATATAGCAGTAGATGCTCCAGCTATAGATCAAACACCAGATGATCTAACTTTTGCAGGGCACTTAGTATGTGGAGAGTATGGAATTACTAACACTGAAAATCTTTGCAATTTAGATAAAGTTGTTGGAACTAGATTTATTTATATGGGATTACCATTGAAAATTAGAGCAGGCAGTGGATCACCTATCAGAGCTATTGCATTGATTGAAAAAAATAAATCCAATAAATAAATGTTATAGGAATTTAATAATATAATTGTCAATTCAAAAAATCAAGAAAGTTAGTCTATTTCATTAAAGACTAATTTTTCTTGATTTTTTATATTTATTATTATAAATGGGGTATAGATACTTAAAGACTTTTAATTTATAGCTTATGAGGCCTTGGGAAATTAAGTAATATAAAGCTATTGATTGACAAAATAGGACAAAATACTTATTATTAGTATAATAGATTATTTTAAAAACTTGAAGAATGGAGATTTAATATGAAAAAAATATTTTTTTCAATTACGTATGCGGTATTCTTAATATTGGTATTATTGGGATGCTCTAAAAAACAGAATCAAAATGTATCTCTTGAAATATGGCACTATTATAATGGTGCACAAAAGATAGCCTTTGATCAGTTGGTTGTGGATTTTAACGAAACACTAGGGTTAGAGAGAGGTATTATAGTAGATGCTTTTAGCCAGGGAGATATTAGTCAATTAGAGGAGAAAATCATTGAATCTGCGGATCAAAAAGTGGGGTCTAGTCAACTTCCTAATATGGTTACAACTTATCCAGAAGTTGCATATGAACTTGATCAGCGTGGAATGTTGATAAACCTAGAAGACTATATAACGGATAAAGAAATTAATCAGTACGTAAGTTCCTATGTTGAAGAAGGTCGTTTTGGGAAAGATAATAAATTTAAAATATTCCCAACTGCAAAAGCCACCGAAATTATGATGGTTAACAAAACAGACTGGGATAAGTTTGCGCTAGCTACAGGGGCTACAACTGATGAATTAGAAACATGGGAAGGAATCAGAAGAACAGCAGAATTATATTATAATTGGACGGATGGATTAACAGAAGAGAAAAATGATGGGAAGGCATTCTTTGGTAGGGATGCACTAGCTAATTATATCTTAGTTGGGTCAAAGCAAATGGGAGAAGAGATTTTTCAAGAAAAAGAAGGTGAGTTAATAGTAAATCTTGATTATGATACTATGCGCAAATTATGGGATAATTATTACATACCTTATATTAGTGGATATTATACATCTTATGGTAGATTTAGTACTGATGATGCTAAAATAGGAGAAATAATAGCCTTAGTAGGTTCTACAACAGGTGCAACATATTTTCCAGATAATGTGACTATAGGAGATAATGATAGCTACAATATTGAGTTATTAGTTTTGCCATTACCTAACTTTGAAAACACGGGGTTTAATGCAGTTCAACAGGGTGCTGGGATGGCTGTTATTAAATCAGATAAAGCTCATGAACAAGCCGCAGTTGAATTTTTAAAATGGTTTACGGAAGAGTCTAGGAACTTAAGGTTTTCTATAGAAACAGGATATCTTCCTGTTAAAAAGGCAGTCTATAATGTGGAAACGTTTAGACGAGAGCTTAAAGAAAAAGATAGGCAATGTCTTCCAAAACAATTACAAATTACTATTCCTTTAGCTATTGACCAAGTTGAAAAATATGATTTATATGTTAATAAAACTTTTAAACAAGGTAGGCGAGTACGGGTAATATTAGAATCATCTTTGAAGGATAAGGCAAAAGCAGATAGGGAAAAGGTTAAAGAACTTATTAATCAGGGGGCAAGATATGAAGAAGCCATAGTAGAATTTTCTTCGGATGAAAACTTTAAAGGGTGGCTATTAGAATTTCAAGCTAACCTTATGGGAGCAGTTGAAAAATGAAAAGCAGACTAATAAGAGCCATGATGATTGTATTGTTTATTCAAGCACTATTATTTGGACTATCCATTTTTGGAGGTCGTACGATTCAGAATTTATCCCAGGAATATTTCAATATATTAGAGAATCGTGTGTTACTAAGAAAGAATTATATGCAAGATGAAATGTTACAATATTGGTCTAATCTTACAGATTTTGAGTCTTATATACAAAAAGAAGTTAAGTCGGCTGGGATACAAAATGATTTGAGTTTAATACCGGAATTATTAGAAAAAGTTTCAGATCAGACAGTCTTCGCTTTAAGGCAAAGTGGTGTGACTGAAATTTTCATAGTGCTAGAAGGAGAGCAAGGTCTTGAAGGTGTTTATCTAAGGGATTTAGATCCTTCGTTTAATGCCCCAGATAATTCAGATATTTTGATTGAACGAGGATCTATAGATATAGCTCACAAGATAGGTGCAGCACTGGATAGTCAGTGGGCATCTAAGTTTAGATTATCAGAAAATGATGAGGCCGCAGAATTTTATTATAAACCATATCAAGCAGCTGCCTCATATGTTAATATGGAGTCTCAAGATTTAGGATATTGGAGCAGACCTTTTAAACTAAGCCCAGATGACATTGAAATCATAACTTACTCGCTACCTCTTTTAGATGAGTCAGGGAAGTCTTACGGTGTAATAGGAGTAGGCTTAACGGTTGATTATTTGCGTGGAAAACTAAAATATGATGAATTAGTTGAAAATAAACGAGGAGCCTATCTTTTGAGTATAGAGAATGAAGAGATGGAGTCCTTTGACAAGGTTGTATCTAGTGGTCCTATGTATAATAGGCTAGTAGGAAGTCAAACAACTTTACATGAAAAAAAAGGATATGAGAATATTTATAAGGTAAAGGGAAATGAAAAGATAGATGGAGATGTTTATGCTAGCACTCAATATATTAACTTATATAATACAAATACGCCTTTTGAGGATGATATATGGAGTCTTACAGGATATGTCGAAAAAAAAGCTTTATTTAGACCTATAAACGAAATAATAAATTTGGTTATAATATCTTTGATTATCTCACTATGTATTGGAATTATTGTTATATATATAGTGGGAACTTGGTTTATGGAACCAATCAATAAGTTAATGGTAAAACTGATAGAAAGTAATCCTAATGATCCTTTTAAACGAAGTGAAACAAATATCTTGGAGATAGATGAGCTATCTCTTGCAATTGAAATATTAAATAAAAAAATATCAGATTCAGCATCTAAATTATCTCAAATTATTGACATGGTCAATGTTCAAATCGGGGCATTTGAATATGAATTAGGAGAAGATAAGGCGTATTGTACTAGTACCATGTTTGATATTTTAGGTATTGAAAATGATGGAGATACTAATTACATTACACCAAATCAGTTAAAGGAAATCGTAAGAAAGATTACAGAAGATCCTGAGACAGACCTACCCAATATATATCGCTACAATAAAGCTAACGGGAAAACTTCTTGGATTAGATTGATAATAAAAGATCATAAAGGCAAATTGCTAGGTGTTGTAGAAGATGTAACTGATAACACCCTATCAACTCGCAAGATTGAATATGAACGGGATCATGATATATTGACTCATCTTTTCAACAGAAGAGCATTTGAAGGGTTAGTTAGGAAAAAGATGCAGGAAGAACTACCTGGACATTCAGCCTTTGTCATGTGGGACCTAGACAATCTAAAATATATTAATGACACCTATGGGCATGAATATGGTGATCAGTATATTCAAAAGGCTGCTTCAATTTTAAATAAATTCACAATGTACAATGCAATAGTAGCAAGGATGTCAGGGGATGAATTTTATACATTTATTTATGGATACAGGCAAAAAGACGAAATAAGAAAAAGAGTAAGGGAAATAAGAGGAAACTTATATAATACATTTTTAGAAGTACCAGATGGAGAAGTAATTCGGATTAGGGCATCTGTCGGTATTGCATGGTACCCTGATGATTCCAAAAACTATGAAGAGTTGATTAGATATTCGGATTTTGCTATGTATGAGGTAAAAAACAAGGATAAGGGAAATGTAGCAGAATTTAGTAGAGATACTTATAATAAAGATTCAATTTTATTGCATGGGAAAGAAGAACTAAATCATTTTATTGACCAAAGATTAGTAAAGTATGCATTTCAGCCTATTATAGATGTAAAAACAGCAGAAATATTTGCATATGAAGCCCTGATGCGGCCACAAACCAAAAAGCTTAAATCACCTTTTGATGTTATTAGGTTGGCACAATCCCAATCTAAATTATATGAAATTGAAAAACTCACATGGTTTGAGGCTATGATGGCATTTGAGCAACAAAAAGATCATTTTAAAAATGCTAAGGTATTTATTAATTCAATTCCTAATCATATGCTTTCTATTGATGACTTAGAAAGATTTGAAAAGAGATTTTCGGATTATTTAGACAGGATTGTTATTGAGATTACAGAAAATGAACAAAGTGATGAGTTGTGTACAAAGGGAAAGCAAGGGATGGCAGCTAGATGGGGAAGCGAATTAGCATTGGATGATTTTGGTTCAGGATACAATAGTGAACTAGCCTTATTGGTATTATCCCCCAAATATATAAAAATAGATATGACCATTGTAAGGGGAATAGATACAGATCCAAATAGACAAAGGATTTTAATGAATATGTTGTTGTATGCTAAAAACAGGGATATTAAGATTATAGCTGAAGGAATAGAGACTAAAGATGAAATGGATAAATTAATTGAATTTGGTGTAGATTATATGCAAGGTTATTATTTAGGAAAGCCAAACATGGTACCACAGTCACTAAATCCTATTATAAAATTAGAAATTCAATCGTTTTATAAGAAGCCTTAGACTAATCTAATTTTTCAAAAAGAGCTAGATTATCCTGGACAAGCTAAAAGTTTGAATTGTTTATTCTAAAAACTCATTCTTAGAATAATATTATATTAAGATGCAAAATATATAATGAGGTGAAAAGATGAGTGGAAAACTTAAAACTACTTTAATAATTGTCCTGGCTGTTCTTATATTGTTTATAGCAGTTGTAATTATAAGTGAATATAGAAACATGGAAAGATTAAAAGATGAATATAAGGGATTATCAGAAGATGTATATAATTATAGAAAAGAAAGTCTAAATGTATGGGCTATTAGACTTTTGCTTCAGTTTTTAATACCATTATTATTTTTAATGTCTAGAATATCATATAGGATAAGATTTTTTGTAGAAAGCCAAAAATCTATATTTATTACAGGACTACTATATGGAGTAATATTCTTTTCTCTGATGTTCATTATAAATTTGCCCTTAAATTATTATAGTTCATTTCATTTAGCACATAAATACGGGCTATCTAATCAGACGTTTGCTAGATGGATAGAATTAACTTTAAAGGGATTTATAATAAACGATCTTTTAATAGCGCTATTTATATTTATTCCATTCTATATAATAGGTAAAAATCCAAGCTTTTGGTGGTTGAAGCTAGGATTGTTGTTTATACCTGTAATCATATTTATGGTATTTATTTCTCCAATGTTTATAGATCCTATATTTAATAAATACACTTCTATAGAAGATGAAGAACTGGGAATAGAAATAAATGAAATACTGAATAAAGCTGGGATAAGAGATGCTAGCATATATAAGGTGGATAAATCAAAAGATACAAATACTATGAATGCATATATGACAGGTATACTTGGTTCTAAGAGAATTGTTCTTTGGGATACAACTATAGACAATCTTGAAGAAAAGGAAGTAGTTAGTATAACTGCCCATGAAATAGGGCATTATCTTGAAAATCATATATGGAAAAATATACTTATAAGTAGTATGGGTTCTATATTAATATTATTTTTATTATATTTAACCTCAAACTGGATACTATATTTATCATACGGAAACTTTGGGATTAAAAAACTAAGTGATATAGCTGCATTGCCCTTACTCTTACTAGTTTTAAACTTTTATTCCTTCTTGTCTATGCCTATAGAAAACTATGTATCAAGACATATGGAGAGAGAGGCAGATGGATATGAAATAGTATTAACTGGAGATAGAGAATCAGCAATCTCTGCTATGCAAAAACTATATGATACAAGCTTGGGAATCCCGCGACCAAGTAATATATACAAGATATGGTATCATTCGCATCCACCACTAGAAGAGAGAATATCATTTTACAAGAATTATCCTATTGAATAATTAATTATAAATAAAAAGGTGATGGATATCCATCACCTTAATTGTGTTTAGAAGCTAAGTTGTTTAATAAATCAGAAGTAAGTTTGTTTATATCTTCTATATGTTGATTTAATTTATTAAATTTATTTGATAACTCTTTATCCTTAGAGTTTCCAAGTTCAGCGGATGCAAGAAGCATACTTATACTTGTGGAATGCTCCATATTAGAAAAATTATTCTCTTCTATTTTTTTAGCTTGATTTAATATTTCAGATATTGCCTTTGGATTTTCCATATTACCACTCCTTCATATTCATATATGATTAGTATGGCATTAAAATTATAAATTATTATAGTTATTTAGTATGAAAAAATGTAGCCCAATACTGGCTACATTTTATTTACATCGTCCACCCATTCTTTAGCTTTATTTACTGCATCTTCTGTAGGAATTGCAACCTTTGAATCTGTAATTTTGCATTTTGTATCATAATATATGTCGGTTTGAGTGGGTTCGATTTTAGAATCCTTTCCACCTTTATAAGCACCTGTATTTGGCTTTTTCTTGTTATTTTCTAGATTTCTTTTTTTGATGTCCATTTTTACAACCTCCCTAATAAATGTATTATCTGCTTAATATTATATATACCCTAAGCATATAAAATAATGCATTAGTTTGTTTGGATTAATCTAGGTAAGGGAGAGTAATGGCTTATTCCCATATTTTTAATTACATAATGATCTTTATCATATATAATTTTGACTGTTGACTTAACTGTTGCGCCATCCATTCCTTCTAATATTATCTTTTCTTCTCCTTTAGATAAATCATTATTTTTCATATATTTTGTAGGAGCTTTAGTGATATTAGTTTTTTCATGGTTCCAAATTATATCAGGAGAATGACTATCTCCATAGAAAGCCATATATAGTCTATTTTCAATCATCTTAGACCAGATTAATATATTACCATCACTTGTATTTTTAAATTTCAAATCTTTTACTCCATATGCAACAGTAGCATCCTGACCATATGGAACATAGTTAATAGGCATTGAATGATTGTGTTTTTCTAGTATTTCAAGATTAGATAAAACAGCTAAATTGTAAAGTGTGCTAGCTATTTTACAAACACCTCCACCTTCTGTCATTATAATTTTGTCTCCTATATATGATGCACCTTCCTTAAATCCCCTAATTTTTGTATAAGGACCTATAGACATATTTTGAGAAAAATTTTTTTCAGGCTTAATTAAGAATCCTTTAACTTTTTCACTAGCTAAATTGACATTATAATGTTCACCGGGAAGTGGATTATTAAGAACAGCACAATATGCCGCTAATAGAATTCGAGTATTGTGCTGTTCTTTTTGTTCTAAGAAATCTTTATCATTTCTCCAAGGTAAATTATATATTTCCCCGGATTTGTCAGGTTTATCATAATTTAACTGAACCTTATCTAGGAGTATATCTACTTTTTTAGATTGGGAATCACCAAGTATATTATCATTTATAGAAATCAAAGATGAATTTAATGGGGGAGATATTGAAATATTCAAAGATAAAAGAATGTATATTAAGTTTTTCATAATTACCTCCATTTCATTTTATAATTATATTTTCCTACTAAACAGGATATATTATTCAGTAAAATATGGTAGATAAATCGATATGTTTCAGTTTTTTGTATGAAGACTTATTTTTGATAAAATAATATTATTATATGCTATACTATCAGTAGAAAAAGGATATTGAAGTAGTATTTATATTTAAAATAGGAGAAATGTCTATGAAAGATAAAAAGGAAATATTAAAGCAAATATTGAAAGATACAGGTAAGGGAGTAAGAGGATATTTTAAAGCTCAACTTACTTTGATGATTATTACATTCTTGACATTAGCTATAGGATTAAATATTATAGATATTAGATTTAATATATTAATAGCTTTAGGAATAGCTCTAGTAGATATGCTACCAGTATTTGGATCTGGAATTGTAATGGTTCCATGGTCAATTATCTCTTTTATTTCAGGAAATAATGAATTAGGAAAAAGTTTGGCAATTTTATATGTCATACTTCTTGTATCAAGGCAGTTTATAGAGCCATATATACTGGGTAGAAGCATTGGTGTCAAACCATTGTATACATTTTTAGTAACCATAATAGGATCTATAGCATTTGGTCCTGTGGGCATTATAATAGGACCATTAATAGCAGTTGTAATTACTTCTATTTTTAAAGCAAGAAATAATTATCAAAACAGGAGATGATTTGGTGATAAGTAACAGACTTTTAAAAGACATGGAATTTATCGTAGAAATCGATAAAATGAAAAAAATATTTAGACAAACAGGTGTTATAGGGATAGATAGAAGGGAAAATGATGCAGAGCATTCCTGGCATATATCCCTTATGGCAGTAGTTTTACAAGAGTACTCCAATGAAAAGGTAGATATATTAAAAGTCATTAAAATGCTTCTTATACATGATTTAGTAGAATTATATGCAGGCGATACTTTCTGCTACGACGTTAAAGGCAATGAGGATAAAGAAGAAAGAGAATTGAAGGCCGCAGAAAAAATATATGGCATGCTAGATAAAGATAAAGGAGAAGAACTTAGGGGCCTTTGGGATGAGTTTGAAGAAGGAAGAAGTCCTGAAGCTTTATTTGCAGCTTCCATGGATAGAATACAGCCAATGTTGAGCAACTATCATAATGATGGTGGTACTTGGAAAAAATATAATGTAAAAAAAGAAAGTATATATGAGAGAATCTCCCCAGTAGAAAAGTCTTCAGATGAACTTTGGGAGTATATGAAATATATAGTTGAAGATGCAGAAGAGAGAGAATATATAAAAAGATAGGGGATGATTTGGATGAAAAAGATAATTGTATTTGGTAGCAAATATTGACCAGACTGTGATCCAGCGAAAGAGTATCTTTCGGCGAATAAAGTAAAATATGCATATGTAGATATTTCAGAAGGCATGCTAAATCTGAAGAGATTTTTAAAATATAGAGATAATTACCCTGAATTTAATCAAATAAAAGAAAGTGGTAGTATAGGTCTTCCTTGCATAGTGGTGAATGATGGGGAAGAGATTATATTTGATTTTAATAAATTGAAAGTTAACTATATGTAATATTAGGAGTATGTGATTGAAATTATATTTAATTAAAGATAAAGCTCCCTTCTGGTAAAACTATAATTAAAAGTTAAACCAGAGAGGAGCTTTTATATTCTTTTTAATTATTACTATTGATAAATTAAACTAAATTTAACACTTCTTTAAATTTCTCAACAAAAATCTTATTTTCTTCCATAGTACCTATAGATACTCTAATAAAGTTACCTGGCATAGGTCTGATAATTACTCCTCTTTTTTGTAGCTCAATAAACATCTCTCGTCCATTTCTTTTTATATCAATAAATATGTGATTTGTTTCAGAAGGTGCGTAAGTAAGACATAATTTATCAAATTCACTATAAAGATAATTTTTCCCCTCAAGGTTGACATCATAGGATTCTTTCAGGAATTCATCATCAGAAAGAGCAGTGACAGCCGCAACTAGTGCCAAAGAGTTTACATTAAATGGTCCTCTTACCTTGTTTATATAGGATAGGATTTCACTATTTCCAAGGGTATATCCAACTCTAAGTCCTGCAAGACCATATGCCTTAGAGAAAGTCCTCATAACTAATAGGTTTTGATATTCATCAATAATTTTATGAGTATCAAATGGATAGTCTTTACGAGTTACATATTCTCTATAAGCTTCATCTGAGATTACTAAGATATTCTTTGGGACCTTATTTAAAAAATCCATAAACTCATCTTTTGTATTCATAGTTCCAGTAGGATTATTTGGATTACATATCCATATAATCTTAGTTTTATCTGTTATTTTATCTAATATGGCATCTAAATTAAATTTAAAGTCTTTTAAAGGCACTATAACGGGGACTCCACCCATTATAGTTGTAGTTTGTATATAGCGAGGGAATGTTATATCAGCCATTATTATTTCGTCGCCCTTATTTATATATGCTTTTGAAATTAAATCTATCATTTCATCAGAACCACTGCTTGGAAGTATGTTTTCTATTGGTAGATTTAATTTCTCAGAGATGCTTTCCTTTAGTAGAGTAGCATTTCCATCTGGATAAAGGGATAAACTATCTAAATTATCTCTTATAGCCTCTTTAACTTTATCCGACAATCCAAGAGGATTCTCATTTGAAGCGAGTTTTATCACTTTTTCTAGATTGTACTCTTTCATTACATCTTCTATAGGTTTACCAGGTTCATAAGCTGAAATATCCTTTATTTCAGGTCTAAAATTAATTGACATTTTATCAACTCCCCTTTCATTTGATAATAGTATAACACTGTTTTCACATATTTGGAATAATCAAATAAATTTATTTTGACTACAATATTCTAATTAAAGACACAAGAGGAGAATTGCATAAAATAGATTGAAGCTATCTCCATATTTTACTAGTGAAAATATATCATGATATCTAGTATAATTAGATATATTAAAATATATGACTACAAGGGGGTAATTGACATAATGAAAACCGGGATTAAATTAATAGCTATAGTGATTACAGGTGTATCTATGCTCTTCTTTTCTAATAATAGAAATATGGAAGATGATATATTAAAAGAAGATATAATTGAAACTAGAGTATCGCACAATCGAAAGATTGATGAAATAGGTGATGATAATATAAGTAATAATTTACAAGAGCAGATAAAAAACGAAGAAATAGAATTAGCTGCAGGTCAAATAAAAAAAATAATTAGGTCAAAAGAAGAGGATAAAGAGACTCTTAATGATAAAGTAGATATTGAGGACATAAAAGATAATTCAAATAAAGACATAGACAATTTAGTACTGGATAAAAAACAAATATCAAGATCAAGTAGGGGAGAGCTCATTGATAAAAAAGGATTGGAAGTTTCTTCAAAGAATCTCAATCAATATGTATTAGATGTAGTATCAACATATTCTCTAGAAAAAGGAGAATATCCTTACCTATTGAACAATGACTTTAAAAATTACAACGGGGTAACTGAAGATATATATTATAAGGATGAACTTATATTAAAGGCAAATCCAGCTGGTGACAGGGCAAGCAATTGTACGGGAATTTCATTTGAGGTATTCTTTAAGGCAATGCAAAAAAGAAATAAAGAATTAGGTATACCAGTGGATGATTTTAATGGAATGAGTAAAGATGAAGTATTTGATATGGCGCTTACTTGGTTTGTAGCAAAAGGATCTAAATCTGAAAGTAATTTAGCAGTGGCAATAGAAAAATATGGATTAGGAAGTAGAATAAACAACTTAGAGGATGCTAGACCAGGAGATTTTATAGATTTATCTAGGGAAAATAATAGTGGACATGCAGTTGTATTTATAGATTGGTTAAGAAAAGGGGAAAAGATAATTGGGCTTAAATTGTGGTCTAGTCAAGGATCGACCAATGGAATAAGTTATAAAGAAGAGTACTTTAATATAAAGGATGAAAATGGAAAGAAATATGGCGGTGTTAGGCTGGACAACCTTCATATAGTGAGAGTAGGTCCAGTAAGCAAGTATAAAAAGTATTAAATAGCTTAAATTTTGATTATATTTAAAGCTCCTTAAGAAGATATTTATTTAGACCAATATCTTTTAAGGAGTTTTTTTAAATTGTTTTAGCATAGTTAACTAAAATATTATTGGTAAATTCGCAATTATCTATATTTTTATGGTTTGAATCTAGATTATGCTTTGCTATCTATTGTATATAGCAGTTTAATATGATAAAATTATTTAAATATCAAAAGATAACAATATAGAAATATTGGCACAAATATTATTTAGATTGTAGGATCTATAAAAATACTAAAAAAGGAAGTGTTAAAATGTTTAATGGAGCAGGAGTTGCTATAGTTACACCTTTTAAGGGTGGAAAAATTGATTTCGAATCATTTGAAAGATTAGTAGAGTTTCATCTTGAAAATGATACCCAGGCTTTAATTGTTTTGGGAACTACAGGTGAAGCATCAACACAAACTATGGAAGAAAAAGAAGAACTTATAATTAGGGCAGTTAAAAAGGTTAATAAAAAAATACCAGTAATCATAGGAGTGGGTACAAATAATACTGTAACTACATTAGAGAATGTGGAACAAGCAGAAAGGCTTGGAGCTGATGGCTTATTATTAGTCACGCCTTATTACAATAAAGCAACGCAAAAAGGTTTGATAGAACATTTTACAAAAGTTGCAAATAGTACAAAACTACCAATAATCTTATATAACGTTCCTTCAAGAACAGGATTAAATATAGATGCAAATACTACGATAGAGATGAGTAAGCTAGAAAATATAGCGGGAATTAAAGAAGCAAGTGGAAATACAAATCAAATATTAGAAATCAGAAGAAATGTTGGGGATGATTTTAAAATCTTCTCAGGAAATGACGATCAGATAGTTTCTATATATGCTTGTGGAGGAAATGGTGTAATATCTGTAGCATCAAATATCATCCCAAAAGAAATTCAAGCAATGTGCAGGGAATTCATGGGTGGTAATACAAAAGAGGCTCTTAAAATCCAACTTAAATATAAAAGACTTATAGATTTACTATTTTGTGAAGTAAATCCTATACCGGTTAAGGCAGCTTTAAGTAAAATGGGTTATATAGAAAACAATTTAAGACTTCCTTTAACAGCTATGGAAGAAAAAAATCTAGATATATTAGTAGAGGAAATGGAGAATGTAAATATTATTTAAGGGGATATAATTATGAATTTATTGATTTATGGAATAAAAGGACATATGGGAAGGTTGATAGAAGAGGCTGCTAAAGAAGATAGCTATTTTGATAATGTATATGGTAAAGATATAGATTTATTAGAGACGGATGAGGAAGAAACATATGATATAATAATAGATTTTTCGCATGCATCTTCTTTAGAGAATGTTATTGAGATAGCTAAGGCGAAGAAAGTACCTCTTGTAATAGGAACTACTGGACATAGTGAAATGCAATTAAATAAGATAAGAGAATTATCAAAAGAAATTCCGATATTAAAGACTACAAATATGTCTCTAGGAATGAATATTCTCTTTTCTTTAGTTGAGCAAACAGCTGCTATATTAAAAGATAAGGTAGATATCGAAGTAATGGAATCTCATCACAATAGAAAAAAAGATGCACCATCTGGAAGTGCTAAAACCATTGTAGAATCTATTGAAGCTGGACTTGGAGAAAAAAGAAAACATCAATATGGAAGGCATGGAGAGTGTGAAAGAGAAAAAGGTGAAATAGGAATACATTCTATTCGTGGAGGAAATATAGTGGGTTTTCATGAAGCTAGTTTTATAAATGAACTCGAAACTATAAAGATATCCCATGAAGCATACAATAGGAGTGTATTTGCAAATGGTGCATTAATCGCTGCAAAATTCATAGCAAATAAGGATTCTGGCTTATATTCAATGAAGGATATCTTAAATATATAAATAACTTATTTAGATTGTGAGTGAAAGATAATGGAAATAGTTGTACAAAAGTATGGCGGTTCTTCTGTGGAGACGGTTGAAAAAATAAACTTAGTAGCTGATAAAATAATAAAAAAATACAATGAAAACAAACAGGTGGTAGTTGTGCTATCAGCAATGGGAGATAGTACAAATAGATTGATAAGCCTTGCAAATCAGGTTTCGAAAAAACCTGATCCAAGGGAAATGGATGTACTTTTAACTACGGGAGAACAAGTAACTATATCACTTCTTGCTATGGCTTTAATAGAAAAGGGGTATGATGCAGTTTCTTTTACAGGGTCTCAACTTAATATAAGAACTTGTGGTGTTCATCAAAGTGCAAAGATAAGTGATATAGATATTACAAAGGTAGTTGAAAAGCTAAATGAAGGTAAAATAGTAGTTGTTGCTGGATTTCAAGGAGTACTTGAAAATGGAGAATTTGCTACTCTTGGTAGAGGAGGCAGCGATACATCGGCAGTTGCTCTTGCTGTTAAGCTCCATGCTAGATGCGAAATATATACAGATGTAGAAGGCATATACACTATGGATCCTAGGAAGCTAAAAGGAGCTAAAAAATTAAAATATATTGGCTATGAAGAAATGATAGAGCTTGCAGATCTAGGGGCTAAGGTTATGAACTTTAGATCAGTGCTACTTGCAAGCAAATATAATGTGCCAATTTATGTAGCATCTACATTTTCAAATGAAATTGGAACACTTATTATAGACAGGGAGTTGGTAAAAATGGAAGAGACAATGATAACAGGAATGACAGTTAGCTCAGATGAGATTCAAGTTACAGTTTTAAATTTACCTTCTTCTAGTAAAAGCTTGTCTGATTTGTTTGTGAAAATTGGTAAAGAATATGTAAATGTAGATATGATATCTCAAATGATTACTAAAGAAGGTAGAATGAGTGTAAGTTTTAGTATAGGTGAAGAAGATAGAGATATAGTGATTGATATATTAAAAAGATTCAAAGAAGAAGATAATCTTATAAGATGGGAGATAAATGAAAATATAGCTAAGGTTTCTGTAGTAGGATTTGGCATGAAGACAAATTCAGGGGTTGCAGGGAAGGTGTTTGAATTAATGGCCAATAATTCTGTAGAGATAAAGATGATAACAACATCTGAAACTAGAATTACATGGATGATAAATGCAGATAGACAACAAGAGGTAATTGATTTAATAGGAAATGGTTTTCAATTAAAAAGCAATAGGGTTGGATAGTTAAATTATCCAACCCTTTTTACATATTAAAAGGGAGATACTTTTATAGCAATTTATAGTATAATTAGATTGTGATCAATATAAAAAAAGCATAGATAAATATGGAGGTATAGTAATGAGTTTAGAAAAGACAAGAGAGTTTTTTAAAAGATGGAATATGGAAGATAAAATACTTGAATTTGATGTTTCTAGTGCTACAGTTGACTTAGCTGCACAGGCTGTAGGATGCGAGCCTATGAGAATTGCTAAAACTCTTTCATTTATGATAGATAATAAAGCAATTTTAATTGTAGTTGCGGGAGATGCTAAAATAGATAATCCAAAATACAAAGCACAATTTAAGGCTAAGGCAAAAATGCTTAAAGCAAATGAAGTTCTTGATTTAATAGGGCATGATATAGGTGGAGTATGTCCCTTTGCTATTAACGATGATGTAACAACTTATCTCGATGAATCTCTAAAGAGATTTAAAACAGTATACCCAGCATGTGGAAGTAGCAATAGTGCCATTGAGCTTACCATTGAAGAAATTGAGAAATATTCCAATTACTCTTCATGGATTGATGTATGTAAGGATTGGGAGTAAGGAGAATATTATGAACTCACAAATTATAGTATTTATAGTTATTGCGCTTACTTTGTTTTTGTTTATATATGGAAGATTGAGATATGATTTTGTAGCATTAATGGGATTAATTGTACTCACTATCACTGGTGTGGTGTCACCAGAAACTTCTTTTTTGGGATTTAGCCACCCAGCTATAATTACAGTAGCTTCTGTGCTTGTAATAAGCAGTGCATTGATTAAAACAGGGGTCATAGACAGAATAGTGACACTTATAAATAAGGGTACAGACAAAATCTATATAAAGATTATGAGTTTGATGCTAGTTACAGCTATATTATCTGCATTTATGAACAATGTAGGCGCATTGGCACTTATTATGCCCGTAGCCATGACAATAGCCAAGCAAAATAAGATAGCACCATCTCAATTGTTAATGCCCGTAGCATTTGCATCTTTATTTGGTGGGATGACAACAGGTATAGGAACGCCACCAAATTTAATCATATCCACTTATAGAATACAAGCAGGCTATGATGCATTTTCATTTTTTTCATTTGCCCCTGTTGGATTGAGTTTGACTATTTTAGGCATTGGATTTACTATCTTGATAGGATGGAGACTTATTCCGAGAAGAGATTCTGAAAATAAAAAGGATATATTTAACTTAGAGGATTATTTATCTGAATTAGTTGTAAATGATACTTGCAAAATTGGTGGAATGAAATTAAAAGATTTTCATACAAATTATAAAATAGATATAAATGTATTGAGTATCATCAGAGATGGTTACAAGATAATAGCACCAGGTGGTGATCAGCAACTGCTCCGTGGAGATATATTAGTTGTAAAAGCTATTTCTTCTGAACTTACAAATATAGTAAATAAAACCTGCTTGGACCTTAAAGGTGCTAAAAGGGACAAACTAACTCCAGAGAGATTTTTAAAATCTGATGATGTTGCTTTGGTAGAAGTAGTGCTTAGAGAAGATTCGCCTTTAGTAGGGAGAACTGCTTTTGAAACTCGACTAAGAAATAGATATGATGCAAATCTTGTAGCAGTATCTAGAAAGGGTATTTCAAGTGTTGATAGATTGAAACACTTCGAGTTTCATAAGGGAGATGTACTCCTATTACAAGTACCCAAGGCCCTGCTTCAGGATACTTATTCCAAGATGAGGTGCCTTCCTCTTGCTGAAAGAGGTGTAGATATAAATGTAGAAGTGTCTTTAAAGAAACAATATATAACTCTTGGAATTTTCATATCGTCTATACTGGCATCGACTTTGGGAATTTTCCCTGTACAAATTTCTTTTTCCCTAGCGGCCTTACTGTTGGTGATATTAAATATAGTCACTGCCAGAGAGTTTTATGAAGCTATAGAATGGCCAACAATTGTAATGCTAGGCTCTCTATTTGCACTTGGAAATGCACTTCAAAGCAGTGGAGCTTCTGATACTATAGCAGCTGGGTTGATGAAGATGTCAGGCCTATTTACTCCACCTTTAATGGTGATACTGCTTATGATAATAACAATGAGCTTGACCAACTTAATTAGTAGTTCGGCGACTACTATACTGATGGGACCTATAGCACTTAGTGTTGCGAGTTCAATGGGAGTTTCTCCAGATCCACTTTTAATGGGTGTTTGTGTGGCAGCTTCTTCGGCTTTCTTAACGCCTATTGCTCATCAATCCAATATGCTTGTAATGGGACCAGGAGGATATAAGTTTACTGATTATTGGCATCTAGGATTGCCATTATCTCTTATAACATTAATAATAGGTGGGCCATTGATACTTGTTGTATGGCCATTATAAATTTGGAGGGATTTTTAATGAATAGTATTGAAAGCTTAATTTTAGATGAAATAAAAACAAGCATTGCTAATTTTGAAAGCAGGGAAGAGGTTACTTCTAGATGGAAAACTCCAATAGTGGGATTTGCAGATGCATATGACCCAGTATTTAACCAGCTAAAAGAAGTTGCATTTGAAGAACATATCACCCCTCACGACATTTTAGAAAATGCTCAAACAGTAGTTGCATATTTTTTACCATTTGAAGACTGGATTCCAAAGAGCAATATTGGTGGAAGGTTTAGCTCTAGAGAATGGGCAAGTGCCTATATTGAGACAAATCTACTTATTTCTGAAATTAATGACAATCTCATAGACTTTTTAAAGAATAAAGGCTATGACGCTGCAAAGCTTCCATCTGAAAAGAATATAGACTACAAGAATCTTAAAAGTGTATGGTCAAATAGGCATATAGCTTATATTGCTGGAATTGGAAAGTTTGGATTAAATAATATGTTAATCACTGAAAGTGGTTGCTGCGGAAGGCTTGGCAATATAGTAACAAGTCTTAAGATTGAAGCTACAAAGAGATCTGAGCAGGAAAACTGTCTATACAAACATAATAAAAGCTGTGCTATTTGTGTCCAAAGATGTGTAAATGAGGCATTATTTAGTGACAGTTTTGATAGATTTAAGTGTTTTGACATGTGCCAAGAAAATGAGGAAATTTATAGGGATTTAGGTATGGCAGAGATCTGTGGCAAGTGTCTGGTGGGACTTCCATGCTCATTTAAAAATCCTTTGAAGGGATTTGATAATCATTAAAAGAATATGGGAAATAATTACTTGGATAGCTTATATTGTTTTTCTTATACTTATCTTACTCAATATA
Organism: uncultured Tissierellaceae bacterium; assembly: GCA_964637035.1. Lineage (GTDB taxonomy): Bacteria > Bacillota > Clostridia > Tissierellales > Tissierellaceae > CAZMMV01. The sequence goes on along the minus strand of CAZWTU010000006.1, from coordinate 26,929 downwards.
TTCAAGGGAATAAGTTATTCAAGTCTGTTTGTGCTTGTAGGTGGAATTGTATTAGTTAACAAGGCAGTAGATGAATGGAATATCTACAAAGAGACAGGGGGCAAGATTCACCTGATGATATTTATTATTGCGGTCTTTATAATTATTGTAATATTTTTTACATGGCAAAACAATGATATTGTCACAACAAAGATTGATTATATTAACTCCAATCTACCAGATGAATTTAGTGGATATAAAATCGTTCATATTTCAGATCTTCACAATAAAAAATTTACTAGAAATCAAGAGTATTTGCTGGAGAAAATTGAAGAAGTTTCTCCAGATATAATTGTCGTTACAGGAGATTTAATTGACAGAAGAAGATATGATCTTGATACTGCCATGCTATTCATAAATGCTGCAGTTGAAATTGCTCCTGTCTATTATGTTTCTGGGAATCATGAAGCTTGGTCTGGTCATTTCCAAGATATTAGAGATAGCTTATTTAATGCCGGTGTCGAAATAATGGATGATCGTAAAGTTGAACTTACAAAAGCTAGTTCAGATATAGAAATACTTGGATTATCAGATCCGGCTTTCTTGACCAACAGTCATAAGGAAGAGACAAACTTATCTAAACTTAAAGAAAACTTAGCCACTTTATCAGATGACTCGGTTTTTCAAATATTACTTTGCCATAGGCCTGAACTTTTCGATTTATATGTAGAGGAAAATATAGATTTGATTTTTTCTGGGCATGCACATGGAGGGCAAATTCGCATACCTTTTGTAGGAGGTTTGCTAGCGCCAGAACAAGGCTTGTTTCCAAAGTATACAAGTGGAGCACATACTCAAGATAATTCTACTATGGTTGTAAGTAGAGGACTAGGTAATAGCATAATCCCCATAAGGATATGCAATAGACCTGAAATTGTAGTGGTTACTTTAGAAAATTTAAAATATAAGGATAAATATGGAAAAAATGATGCAAGTTAGCTTGCATCATTTTTTATGCTACTGTTTCAAGCTTGGCTCTATATATGTCAATAAGTTCAGATTCAGTTACATCGATACTTCTTTTGTCCAGTATTACTTTTCCTCTGTCTAACATTACAATTCTATCTGAATATTCTATAGCGTCTTTCATATTGTGTGAAATCATAATAGTTGTGATTGAATACTTATTGATTAACTCTCTTGTTTTTTTCATTATTACAGCAGAAGTCTTTGGATCTAGGGCTGCAGTGTGTTCATCAAGAAGAAGTAAATCTGGATGCTTCATAGCCGCCATCACTAGGGATAAAGACTGCCTTTGCCCTCCAGATAAAAATTTGACTTTAGTATTTAACTTGTGCTCAAGACCTAAATCTAAATCTCTTAAAAGTTCTTTATATATATCTATACGGTTTTTCTTAACCAATCTCTTTAAAGAAAATCGCTCACCTTTTTTATCAGCTAGACTCATATTTTCAAGTATAGTAAGAGAAGGGGATACACCCATAGAAGGATTTTGATAAACTCTACCCATGTGGATAGATCTCTTTTCTTCTTTGAGGTTTGATATATTTTTTTTGTTTAACATTATATTTCCACCATCTATTTCAATACTGCCACCTATAATATTGAGAAGTGTGCTTTTCCCACATCCGTTAGATCCAATGATTGCAGTACATTTATTTTCCTCTATTTCTAAATTAAAGTTATTAAAGATGTTTATTTTATTATCACTATGTTTATTAAAACTCTTTGATAGATTTTGAATTTGTAGCATTAATTTTCTCTCCCTTCTTTTTAAAATTTAAAACTTCACCAAAAAAATTATTATAAGATAAAAATATAATTACTATAATAGCACTTATAGCCTTAAGATCACTTGGTTCAAGTCCTAGGTCAATGGCAATACCACCAATTATTTTGTATATTACAGCACCAATGATTGCGCGTGTAGTAAGTCTCAGCTTATCTGAATTCTTTCTTATAGCATCACCAATTATAATAGAAGCAAGAGCTACGACTATAATAGAACTACCCATGGTAATATCTGCAAACCCTTGTATCTGAGCCATTAGAGCTCCACTTAGAGCCACTAGACCATTAGCTAACATAAGCCCTATTATTTTATATTTATTGCTATTCTGCCCTAATGATTTTACTAGAGCTTCATTGTCGCCAGTAGCTATTAGTAGATATCCTGATTCGGTTTTTAAGAATAAATCAAGTGATATTTTTATTCCAAGTACAATGATTAAGAGAATAATCATTGTAGAACCTAAGTCAAATATTGAATCTTGACTAAATAGTGGTATATTGGCTTTGCCATTTATCTTTAGATTTACAGAATAGAGTATTGTCATAGTCAGTATTCCTGATAATAGAGGCTTTATTCTAAGTTTGGTAAATAATATGGCAGTGAGTAGACCTGCCAAGCTTCCAAATACAAATGCTAGTATTGTACTTGGAATAGCACCTATTCCAGTAGTGATAAATCTTGCAAATATAAAGGCACCAAGGGGGAAGGTGCCCTCAACTGAAAGATCTGCTATATCTAGTATCTTATAAGTTAAAAATACTCCCATGGCTAGTACGCCAAATATAAGTCCTTGTTCTATTGATGTAATAATAAGTGAATTCATATAAAACCCTGCTTTCTAGTATAATTTATTGTTTTATTTTACTTCATCTGCATCTTTAAATGCTTGGTGGTTGATATCTAGTCCTAATTTTTCCAATGTACCTTTATTAAATGATTTACTAGTGTTTTCAAGGGTTGTAGAAGGTATATCTGATGGAGACTTTCCATCTACTAATATTTGTTTGGCCATTTCAGCTGTTTGTTTTCCAAGTTCAAAGTAGCTGATTCCATCTGTTAAAAGTATACCACCCACTACATGAGCTTCTTCTGAACCTATTGTGATTATTCCATTATCTATTGCCTTTTTAGCTAGGATGCTTATTGCAGATGCTACCATATTATCTGTTATTGCATAGATTCCATCTACCTTTTTAATGATTGAATCTACTGCTTGAGCTATATCACTTGTACTAGAAATACCTATATCTATTATTTCTATACCTATTTCACTTCCAATTTCTTTTGCTTTCTTAACTTGTATATGTGAGTTTTCCTCACTTGTATTAAATATAATTCCAACCTTTTTTATATTAGGATCTAAATCCTTAAATAACTGTAATTGTCTATCCATAGGACTTTCATCAGATGTACCAGTAATATTTTCACCAGGATTATTCATGCTAATCACCAGTTCAGCTGCTACAGGGTTAGTTACGGCACTAAATAGTATTGGAATATCCTTTGTTGCTTGTTTTGCTGACTGTGCAGCAGGGGTTGCTATAGCGTAAATCAGATCTATTTCATCTTTTACAAATTTCTGTGCGATGCTAACTGTATTTGGAATTTCTCCCTGTGCATTTTTGTAATCTATTTCAACTTTCATTCCAAGTTCTTTTAAACCTTCTTCAAAGCCAAGCCTGGCATCATCTAATGCCGGATGTTCGGCTAATTGGCTGATTCCAATTTTAAATATTTTTTCATCTGTGGCTTTCTCGGACGATTGACAAGCTGATAAAATTAAAACACCTGTTAAAACTAATGATACAAATAAAGCTTTTTTACAATTTTTCATTTTTCTTCCTCCTTTAATTTTGTCAGATTGAATATTTAGGCAATAAAAAAACTTTCGTATCTATAGATATAGCCTAGCTATATTCTATAGGGACGAAAGTTTATATCCGTGGTACCACCCTAATTATGACAAGAAGTCATCACTCAATCAGACCTAACAGTCTTATCCCCTGTAACGATGGGCATTCGTATTTGCCTACTAGAAAATTCATTTAGCAAATAAGCTCAGAAGTGTATATATCAAATCCAATTATTGTTGGTTCTCACCCTTCCCAACTCTCTTTGAATAATTTAGATAAGTTTCTCTTCTTCAAGGCTTTTATGTGTTAAATAATATGATACTGGTTTAAAGTGCGAATGTCAAGAAGTTTTTAATAAATAATTTTTATTTTATTGAAGAGATTTAAAATTAAAATTATTTACAAGGGTAATAATTATTGCAGGAATAGAATTAAATATTTGATAAGAAAGTCACATTGAATAATTTTTGTCAATATGATAGTACTAAATAGAGTTTATTAAAATACTAAATTAAAAGGGGAGTGGATTGTTTTGAAGAAAAGGTTGATTTTAATATTGGCGTTTTCAATGATGATGTCTGTAATATTGCCATTAGGGGCATTTGCAGGGGATGAAGTGGAGAAGTATTTTCCAAAGATAAAGAGGATATTTGATATAGGCGATGAATATGAAGAGTCTCATGTATTCAGGAACAGCGGTAGGAGTGAAGAATCATCTAATATATCATGGACAAGTGGCAACGATAATATAAATGTACAAATTGATCTTGATGGAAATATCATAAGTTATAATAAATACAGCGGTAGTGATCGTGAAGAACATGCAAGGTTTGCTAAGATAAGTAAAGAAGAAGCTTTGGAAAACGCAAAGGCAATGATAAATAAAATAGACTCTAGTCTACTTAAAAAGCTTGAGTATGAGGATAGAGAAATGATGAGTGATATAAATAATTATCATTTTATGTTTGTGAGAAAAGAAAATGATATACCTTTTAATTACAATACAGTCTCAGTTCAGGTAGATAATATTACAGGCGAAATAAAAAGTATATATATGAATTGGGATAAAGATATAAAACTACCTAATAGGGATAATTTAATAAGCAAAGAAGAGGCTTACAAATTATACAAAGAAGGTGAAGGTGTAGAGCTAGTATATATGTTATCTAATGAGGATAGCAAATTAGAAGGAAACCTATTATATACAGTTGAAGATAAAAACAAGGCGATAGATGCTAAAACAGGCAAGGAAATAGAAAATCTAAATAGTATGAATGGATATTTCTATTATGGATTATATGGAAATAAGAAAAAAGTATCTAGTGAAGATGCGAAAAAACTTATAAGTTCAAAGGAGATAATAAGTAAAGACCAAGCATCAAAAGAATTAATAGAATTTGCTGATTTAGATAAAAGCTATACAATTGAAGGTAGCGATTTAATGAAAAATGAATTAGATGAAAGCTATTCATGGGAAATACAAATACACAAGCAAGAAGGAAATAGTGGATATGGCACGACGGTTTCTGTAGATGCTAAAACCAATGAAGTTTTAAACTTTCACAATTTCACTATGAATGAAGAAGAAGAGTCAAAGTATAGTGAAGAAGAATCACTTGAAAAGGCAAAAGAGTTTTTAGAAGAGAAGGTGAAAGACAAATACAAACAAGTAGAATACGCAGGAAGTGTGATGTATCAGTTTGAAGAAAATATACAGAATTACTCTTTCAGATTCAATAGAGTAATGGACGAGGTGAAAATACCACAAAATGGTTTTTCGGTAAGCATTAATTCAGCTACAGGAGAAATAATGGATTATAACCTTATGTGGAACGATATAAAAGTTCCATCTAAAGAAGATTTGGTGGAAAAAGAAAAAGCGGAAGAAGTATTATTGGGTGATAAAACATTAGAGTTAAATTATATCGTTGATAAAGCTAGCATAAAAAACAAGAAAAAAGAAATAAAGTTAGTATATAATTTAAGTGATGAAGAAAATCTATTTATAGATGCTAAGACTGGTGAGACAGTAGACTCAAAAGATTTATTTTCTTTTAATAGTATAAGTGAAAGAGAAAAGGAATACGAAGATATAGATAAAAGCTATGCTAAAGACCAAATAAAAAAATTAAAAGAAGTTGGAATATATCTTCCAGGTGAAAATTTCAATCCTAAAAAAGGTATAATCCAAAAGGATTTCTTGTATTTACTCACAAATACAAAGGGATATATAGCACCTTACCAAGAAGACTTTATATATGAACCATACTCTATAGGGGATACTTTAAAAGCAGGAGAAAAGGATCCAGAGAAAGTTATAACTAGAGGCGAAGCTGTAAAATATATAGTAAGAAGTTTTGGACAAGAAAAATCAGCAAATCTTGGAGATATATACAAATCAAATTATGAAGATATAGATAGTATGTCTAAAGAATTAAAAGGATATGTAGCAGTAGCAGAAGGTTTGGGGATATTTAGTGGAGAAGGAGAGTTTAGACCAGACGACAATTTGACTAGAGAAGAAGCAGCAGTAATTATATACAATATATTGAATAGATAGTATATTGTTATAGAATTTATCTAGTAGCTAAGGATTAATAAAAGATGATTTCTGAATTTGGGAATCATCTTTTATTATAAAACAAAGGTATTGTGTATAAATCAAAACAATTGAAGAAAATATTAAAAAACATTCAAGATACACTTGACAAATATAAAAGGAACTCATATAATAGTATAAAATATACATCAAGGCAATAAAGTGGAATAGTAAAAAGAGATACTCTAACAGGAAGGAAGATTCATCGACTGAAAGATCTTCTAAGATAATGCTTTTGAACCAGCCCACCGAGCTACAAATGATAAATTTGTCGTCTACCAACGTTACTGGTTTCAAGAGGATTAATTGATTTAATTAATCAAATTGGGTGGCACCGCGATATATCTTCGTCCCTTTCTGGGATGGGGATTTTTTTAATTTAAGGAGGAATAAATATGGGTTTAATTGAAATGAAAAATAATAAAAATAACAATGTAATACTTAGAGAAGTCACACAAGATAAATATGTACCTGATGATTTTTATTCAACTACAAATTATCAGACATTGGTTTATTATAATAATGAATGGAAAGAAGTTAAACAACAAAGGATGGATGCTCTTATTGTGATAGATGAAGAAGTAGCTTTTTGTAAAAAACTTAGAGATATTAAAAAGGGAGATTTAGTAGTATGTGGTGAAAGAGGAGTAAAGATAGTAAATTCAGATGAAATCAAGGGCAGTAAGTCTTCATTTACATTTATGAATAATCAAGTATCATCTGAAAGAAGAAATGATATGCTTATTAAGAACTTAGCATACGAATTAGTAAATAACGATAGGAAGTTAGTCTTGGTATCAGGGCCTGTAGTAGTGCATACTGGTGGAGATGTTTATTTATCTGAGCTTATTAAGAAAAAATATATATCAAGTATCTTAACAGGTAATGCCTTAGCTGTACATGATATAGAGAAAGACCTTTATGGAACTTCTCTTGGAGTTTGTAGCAATACTGGGATGCCAACTGATAAAGGGTATAGAAACCATATAAGGGCTATAAATCAAGTAAATAAATATGGTTCAATTGAAAATATAGTAGATGAAGGTGTTATTAAATCTGGCATTATGTATGAATGTATTAAGAATGATGTTCCTTTTGTACTTGCAGGAAGTCTTAGGGATGATGGGCCACTTCCAGATACTATAACTGATATGATAGAAGCTCAAGCAGCATATGGTGAACAAATTGAGGATGCTGATATAGTATTGGTGCTTGGGACAATGCTTCATGGAATTGCGACAGGAAATATGCTATCGGTTAAAGCTAAGATGATCTGTGTTGATATAAATTCTGCTGTAGTTACAAAATTAAGTGATAGGGGAAGTAGTCAGGCTATAGGTATGGTTACGGATGTAGGACTATTTTTAAATCTATTATTAAATGAAATAAAGATTTGTGAAATGGAAAGGTCAGACTTGATTCACAAATTAAAGGTTAGTGAATCGGGTTTTTAGAATATATATAGGCTAACCATATAGAAGTAAAAGGTGATTCTTATATACTGAAATCATCTTTTATTTTTATATTGTTTGAAAACTAGTAACTATGAAGTATAATAAAAGAAAACAAAAATGATTTGTGAGTGCTAAAATATCTAAAAAGGGTGAGGTATATGAGTGAAACAATATATATAACAGGTCATAAAAATCCGGATTCAGATTCAATATGTTCCGCAATTGCCTATGCAGATTATAAGAATAGCATTGGAGAAGAGAATGCTATCCCTGTAAGGCTAGGAGAAATAAATAGAGAAACTAGCTTTATATTAGATTATTTTGATGTGGAAGAACCTATTCATCTCGAAACACTACGTTTAAATGTAAATGACTTAGATTTTGATAAAATAGCGCCTATTACTTCGGATATATCATTAGGTATGGCCTTAGATTTAATGAGAAAGAATAACCTAAATAGTATTGTAGTAGTAGATGAAAATGAAAGATTGTCTGGTATAGTAACAATTTCAGATATACTTGAGACCTATATGGATGTTTGGGACAACACAATAATATATAAATCACATACACAAATAGATAATATAATAGATACATTGTCAGCTAATCCCATACATGTATCTAAAACAATTAAAGAATTCAAAGGAAAGCTCCTAGTATTGTCAATGAAAACGGAGACTATGGAAAGATATATTGAAGTGGATGATATTGTTATATGTGGAGATAGAAAAGATGTTCAACAATTTGCTCTGGAAAAAGAAATATCTCTTATGATAGTTACAGGTGGTGGAGAAGTAGACGAGGATATAATAAAAAGGGCTAAAGAAAAGGATATATCCTTAATAACTACACCTCATGATACATTTACGACATCAAGGTTAATAATACAGTCCATCCCAGTTTCTTATGTAATGACTAGAGAAAATTTGGTTATATTTGATCTTGATGATTTGGTAGAAGATGTAAAGGCTAAAATGAGTCAAACTAGGTACAGATCTTATCCGGTAGTAGATTTAAATAATAATGTAGTGGGTTTGATATCTAGATATCACTTAATATCAAGTATAAAGAAAAAAGTAATATTAGTAGATCACAATGAAAGAAGACAATCAATAGACGGACTTGAAGATGCAAAAATATTAGAAATAATTGACCATCATAGGGTGGCAGATGTACTTACCGGAGCACCAATATATTTTAGAAATGAGCCTGTAGGCAGTACTGCAACTATAATAGCTTCAATATTCTTTGAAAATGGAAGAAGACCCTCTAAAAAGATAGCAGGTATACTTTCAGCAGCTATTATATCAGATACGCTGTTTTTCAAATCACCTACCACTACAAATACAGATAAAATAATGCTAAAAAGATTGGAAAAAATTGCAGATATAGATGTAGATGCATTTGCTATGGAAATGTTTAAAGAAGGAACCTCTCTTATAGGAAAAACTCCAGAAGAACTATTAAAAGAGGATTTCAAAGTATTTACCATCAATGAAGAAGCCATAGGGATAGCACAAGTTTATACAATGGATCCAGAGAGCTTAAATGATATGAAAGGCGAACTACTAGAGTTAATGGAGAAAAAGAGAATAGAAGAAGGTTATGTGAGTTTTATATTAATGCTTACTGATATATTCAAAGAAGCATCAGAGATGATAGTTGTTGGAGAATATAAAGATATAATAGGAAAGGCTCTGGGAGAAGCAACAAGTAAAGGTAGCTTCTATGCACCAGGAGTACTTTCAAGAAAAAAACAAGTAGTTCCACCAATTACAACAGCAATTGAAGCTATAGAAGATATATAATTGAAAGATGGCTACTATTTAATATTAAATCATATAAGCAAACAAAGCCCTTGATATTATGACATAATATCAAGGGCTTTGTAATTAATGGAATTATTACCAAAAAATGGATTAGATTGATTTTTCAAAAAAGAAGGAATTTTCAATATCATCCTAGAATTTATAAACAGTAACACCATTTTAAAACATAAGGAGGGAAACATCGTGGAAAATTATGGTTTATGGGCAGTGATACCACCATTACTAGCTATTGTATTAGCTTTTTTAACAAAACAGGTTCTTATTTCTTTATTTGTAGGAATACTGGCTGGAGGTATAATAATAGGTGGCGGTAATCCTTTTTCAGGAATTGTTTATGCATTGGACACGATAATTGGGTCTGTAAGTGATCCAGGCAATGCAACATTACTTGTTTTCAATTTATTAATGGGGGCTGGTATAGCCTACATATGGAAATTAGGTGGAAGTAAAGCTTTGACAACTTGGGCTAGAACAAAAGTAACATCTAGAAAATCAGCAAATGTAGGAGCTTGGTTACTTGGTATTTTAGTATTTTTTAACGATTATGTAAATGCTGCAATAGTAGGAAATGTATTTAGAGATATTTCAGAAGAACAAAGAATATCATCTGAGAAGCTTTCTTATATATTAGATTCTACAGCAGCACCAGTTGCAACTTTCTTTATATCTGACTGGATAGCATTTCAAATTGGAATGGTTCAGATTGGATTGGATACGGCTGGAATAACTGAAATAAGTGGTTTTGAAGGTTATTTAAGAGGGATACCATTTAACTTTTACTGTATATTCGCAGTTATATTTGTAGGAATTATAGCTATTACAGGAAAAGACTTTGGACCTATGCTTAAGGCTGAGCATAGAGCTTTGACAGAGGGCAAGACAATTGCAGATGGGAGTCAGTCTATGATGAATGTTGGGTATGAGCTTGGAGATCCTAAGGACATACCTGCAAAGATTAGTACGTTTGTTTTACCCATTGTTGTCCTTGTAGTAGTTACGCTATTTGGTTTTTATTGGACAGGTAGATCAGGAGAAGGCATAATGGAAATATTAGGAAATGCAGATGCATCCACAGCTCTTCTTTGGGGAGCATTTGCAATGACCCTTACAGGTATAACTTTATCTTTAACTAAAAAGAGAATGACATTAAAAGAATCAATGGATACATTATTGGATGGTTTAAAATTAATGTTATTGGCATGTGTTATATTAGTATTAGCTTGGTCTATAGGAGCTGTTACACAAGACATGGGTCTCGCAGGTTTCATTATAAGTATAATAGGAGATAATATGTCAATGACATTTTTACCTGTAGTTATATTTGTTACTGGTATGTTTGTAGCATTTGCAACAGGCACATCATGGGGAACTATGACTATACTTACACCAATAGCTGTTCCACTAGCATACTACATTACAGGAGATGCAACAATAGCTGTTGCAATGACAGGTATAGTATTCTCAGGAGCCATATTTGGAGATCACTGTTCACCTATTTCAGATACAACAGTACTAGCATCAATATTTGCAGGTGCAGATCATATGGATCACGTTGCAACACAAATTCCATATGCATTGACAACAGCAGCAGTAGCTTTTGCAATGTTCCTATTATTTGGAGCATTTAATATAAATCCAATAATTCTTATTATATTAGGACTTGCAATATTGGTAGCTTTAACATATGTATTATCAAGTTACTCTAGTAAGAAATATGGAATAGATTCAGAAACTAAAAAGGCTATATAGATAAGTTATTTTTGAATTAAATGAGATTTAATAGGCTAAGGGAAGAACCCTTAGCCTATTAATGATTATTAGAAAGCTGGAACTACTGCACCTTCATAACTTTCCTCTATATAATTTCTGACTTTGTCAGATTGTAATGCCTTTAAAAGTTTAGTGAATTTCTCTTCATTTTCTTCGCCTTTTCTCACAGCTATTAAATTAGCATATGGGGATTCTCCACCTTCTATCAATAGACCATCCTTTACCGGATTTAAATCTGCTTCAAGAGCATAGTTTCCATTGATAACTGCTGCATAGACATCATCTAAAGCTCTTGGTAGAAATGCCGCTTCAAGTTCAGTGAATTTCAAGTTTTTAGGATTATCTACTATATCTTTTGGAGTTGCTTCAATTCCAGCTGATTCATCTAATTCTATTATTCCATTTGCTGCTAATAGAAGTAAAGCTCTACCACCATTTACACTATCATTTGGGATAGCTATATCAGAACCATCTTTGAGGTCATCTATAGATTCAATTGAGTTTGAATAAAGTGCCATAGGCTCTACATGTACATTTCCAATGCTAACCAAATCTAGTTCTTGTTTTTTTATGAAATCATCAAAATAAGGAGCATGTTGAAAGAAATTTGCATCCAAATCTCCATCTGCAAGAGTGGTATTTGGAGTTACATAATCTGTAAACTCTATTACTTCAACTTCTACACCTTGCTCTTTTAAATCATCTACTACAAGTTCTATTAATGCTCTGTGAGGTTCTGGAGTGACTCCTATTTTTATCTTTTCTAAATCTGTTTCTTTTGAACTACAAGCTACTAAAACTGATAATGACAATACAACTGTTAATACTAATGATAATACCTTTTTCATTTTAACTCCTCCTAAATTTAATTTTTTATTTTTATAAATTTTAAACCTTTTTATTTAGTTTCAGAGTAAGTTTATTGCCTATAAACTGTACCCCTTGAACTAATATTACAATTATTATTACAGAAATGTACATTACGTCGTATTGATATTTATAATGGCCATATCTGATAGCTAAGTCTCCAAGGCCTCCACCACCTATAGCACCTGCCATGGCAGAGTAGCCAATTAGATTGATAATGGCAATAGTTATGCCAGATACTATAGAAGGCAGTGACTCAGGCAGTAAAACTTTTGTAACTATTTCATATGGGTTTGCACCCATTGCAAGACTTGATTCAATAACACCTCTATCTACTTCTCTAAGACTACTTTCTATTAGTCTAGCAACAAATGGTGCAGCAGCTACGGAAAGTGGCACTATTGTTGCAGTTGTACCTATTCTAGTTCCTACTATAAGCTTAGATAATGGAAATACTAAAAGCATAAGTATAATAAAGGGAATAGACCTGAGTATGTTTATAATTCCATTTAATATCTTGTTTAAAAGTGGCTTTTCCCAGATACTTCCTCTTTCTGTTATTACTAGTAGTATTCCAAGAGGAAAACCTAGCAGTGAGGAAAATAGGGTTGAGAAAAACACCATATATATCGTTTCTAGGACTGGACCCGTAAATAATTCAATCATTACATCACCTCCACATGTACATTTTCATTTTCTAAATAAGCAATTGCTCTTTTTATTTCTATATCTTCGCCTATTAGTTCTAAAAACAAATGACCAACACTTGATTTTTGAAGTTTGTTTATATTTCCAGAGAGTATATTTATATCTATATTGAAGTTTTTAATGGTTCTTGAAACTATAGGCTGTTTTGCACTATGATCTAAAAAACTTAGCCTTATAACTAGGCCTTTAAAGTCTTCTGGATTTATTATTTCTTCTTGTAAATTTCCCTGTAGAGAATCTATAAAAGATGATGCAGTCTTGGTCTTTGGATTTCTAAATAATTCTTCTACAGTATTTTCTTCGATTACTTGCCCATTTTCCATGATTGCGACTCTGTCACATATATCCTTGACTACCTCCATTTGATGAGTTATCATCACTACCGTAATTCCAAATTCATCGCGAATTTTTTTTAGTAAATCAAGAATAGACTTAGTAGTTTTTGGATCAAGAGCTGAAGTTCCTTCATCACTTAAAAGCAGCTTTGGATTATTGGCAAGTGCTCTAGCAATTGCTACTCTTTGCTTTTGCCCGCCACTTAATTGGCTTGGATAACTCCACTTTTTATCTTCAAGTTCAACATATTTCAAAAGTTCATTTACTCTATTTTCAATTTCGATTTTATCTTTTTTTAATAAGGTTAATGGAAAAGCAATATTTTGAAAAACTGTCTTTTGGGAAAGCAAGTTAAAATGTTGAAATATCATCCCTATATCTTTTCTCTCATGTCTTAAGTCACTTTGATTTAAGCTTGTAATATCTATTCCATCTATTATTATCTTCCCATTACTAGGTTCTTCAAGTCTATTTAAACATCTAATTAAACTAGATTTTCCGGCTCCACTTAAACCAATTATTCCAAAAATATCTCCCTTGTTTATTTTAAGATTTACATTATTTACAGCATTTATAGCTTTATTTCCATCCTTATAAGTTTTAGAAATGTTTTTTATTTCTATCATCTAAATACCTCCAATATTTAAAATTAAAAAAAGCCCTCGTCTCTTTGCATATGCAAAGGGACGAAAGCTTCGTGTTACCACCCTAATTTATATTTATCTCACGATAAATAACTCATCGAGTACGCAGGTCAACCTTGAATACTCTAGCATTATAACGTATGCATACGTGATTATCTAAAAAATTCGACAATCAGACTCCAAGACCATGTTCGGTTTGCTATTCTTTGTTCCCTCTCACCAGTAGGAACTCTCTGTAAAAGTATTCACATACTTACTCTTCTCTTCAAAGCCATTATTAACTTATACATTACTTTAGTACATGAATCTATAATTGTCAAGCATAATTTTTAAAAGTTTAAGAATAATATTTTATTTATGGTAGATAATATTAGGGAGGTAAATAATAATTTTTTGAGAGGAGTGTATTTATGGCACTAAAAAATACAATTAACTTGAGCAGTGTAACACAGACAGAACTTCAATCACTCAGAGAAATTGCATCAGGACATTTAACTATGAGTAAGAAATTTGGGCTTTACGCATCTAATGTCCAAGACCCACAAATAAAGCAAATGTTCTCGCAAGCAAGTACAGATGCAAAAACAACGGCTACTAATCTAACAAATTCATTATAAGGGAGGCTATACAATGCAAGAAAAGGATATGGTAAATGATATTCTATCAGGTACAAAGGCTAGCATAGATAGTTATACAAAATCTATTCAAGAGTGTTCATGTCAACAATTAAGAGGTACGTTAAAACAACTCAGAGACGAAGCAGAACAAATGCAATATCAACTTTATCAATTAGCAGAACAAAAAGGATATTACCAACCAGCAGGATCTGCTCCTCAGAATGAAATAAATAAAATTAAAAACACACTTACAAGTGCTATAAATGAAGGGTCATCTGCAACATCCAATCAAATGAAATAAAATGTTTAGCAAACATAAAGCTAAAAAAGGTAGCCTAAAATTTCAGGCTACCTTTTTTAGTAATTATTACAATGAACTATTTGAAGTTGATTTTGTTTGGATTTTAAATTTCGGTATTCTTCCCAACAAAATCCATCTATATTTAAACATAGCAATTATTAAAACTATGCTAAAGGTCAACGCAATACCAAGTGATACCAAAAAGAAGAGAGAACTTATTCTGCTATAGCCTAAAATTCCAGTGTATCTTCCAAACAATTTAATTTTTATTTCTTCTAATATAAGGGGATGGGCAAAATATATTCCCAGCGAATATGTTCCAAAGCTTTTTAACATATTAAATTTTCCAACCATCTTCCTACTTATCCATATAAGTAGGGGCATAGAAATCAATGCATAAATCAAGGTTTCAGGTCTTATAGAACCAAAATTATCGTAGTAATCTCTACCAGCATTTACAAAGACATTGTGGTAGACTTGTCCTAAATAAAGGGATGTGGTTAAAATATAAATTAACAGTATAGGTTTTATATTTTTTTGGATAAATCCATTGATTTTCTCGTAATGAAGTCCCAAGATACCCCCAGTTAAGAAGTAAAAGAACCATCCAAAGATACTTTTCCAATAATACTTATTAAATATCCCTACCAAACCTGTAGCATTGTAATCCTTGAAGTATCTTCCATAAATTAGGATTGCTGCTTGAAGAATAAATAATATAAAAAACAACTTAAGTGGTTTTTCTTTCATAAACTTAGATAAATACTTTATCAGTAAGGGCAAAATTAAGTAAAATTGAAATATCAGTACAATAAAATAAAGATGTGAATATGAGCTTCCCAGCAATATATCTTTTAAAAGCAGGACTATATGACTAAATTCAAAGTGCATATTTGCATAATACATTCGATATCCAAAGTATATGATTGACCAAATAATATATGGAATCAATATATATAAGGCCTTCTTTTTATAGAATGCCTTAGCATTAAATTCATCCATGCTTCTATAATTATAAAATAAAACCAAGCCAGAAATCATCATGAAAATTGGAGATCCAAATCTAAAGAATTGATTTGCAAATATTCCTAAATACATAGCCTTTGAATTGTATTCTGAATACACAGCAAAGGATCCTGTTGCGTGGATTATAAGTATTCCAAGTGCTGCTATAGCTCTAATATAATAGAGTTCATCTATTTGTTTTCTTTTTGTCATTAACTATCACTTCCTATTTATATATTATATAATGTCACAGATATTATATAACTTTATACTAATTGTATTGTTTTTGCAATTATATTTTTAGAAAGTGAAAATATTAATATATTTTATGTTAAATAGTGGCATTATAATACATAAGTGATCACCTGGATCACTGTTAAAATCCTAGGATTGTTAACAATACCACCATGAGGACCTACTTCTTTATATTTTCCAGCTGGTTGATTATCCTTAACTATTTTATACTTCATTTTATAAATCTAAAAAATATAAAAATAAAAAAATATAAATATTATATAGAATTTTGATGTTTTTTATGTTATTATATTATGGATAAAAACCTTTAAGCTGAATCTGTGAGTTCAGAAAGGATAGCATAATTTACCTAGCATACTTATGCCTTTCTACTTAATTGAAAGGCATTTTTTGAAGCTAATCCTAAAGGTCTAAAGACTAAGGAGTGATAAGATGTTAAAAGGAAGACATTTAATAGATCCACAAGATTTATCAGTGAGTGAGTTAGAAACAATATTTGAATTGGCAGAAGAAATAATAGACAAGCCAGAAGATTTTAACAAGCAGTGCAATGGAAAGGTATTAGGAAGTTTGTTTTTTGAACCTAGCACAAGGACTAGATTAAGTTTTGAAACTGCTATGTATAGACTTGGTGGACAGGTAGTAGGATTTTCAGAGGCAGGATCAAGTTCAGTATCTAAGGGAGAGAGCTTACCGGATACTATAAGAACAGTTGCATCTTATACAGATATAATTACAATGCGTCATCATAAAGAGGGGGCACCTAGATATGCAGCTTCATATTGTGATATTCCCTTAATCAATGCAGGAGATGGCGGACATCAACATCCAACTCAAACACTAACAGATCTCTTAACTATTCGAGTAGCAAAGAAAGATTTATCAAACATGACAATAGGTCTATGTGGAGATTTAAAATTCGGACGTACTGTTCACTCGCTTATAAAGGCCATGTCTAGATATGAAAACATTAAATTTATTCTCATTTCTCCAGAGGAATTACAAATCCCAGAATATATTAGAACTGAAATATTAGGTAAAAATGATATAGATTATATTGAGGTAGAGAGACTTGAAGAAGTAATAGATGAACTTGATATCTTATATATGACTAGGGTTCAAAAGGAACGTTTCTTTAATGAGGCTGATTATATAAGACTTAAGGATAGCTATATACTTGATAATGAAAAGCTTTTAAATGCAAAAGAAGATTTAGCTATACTTCATCCTCTTCCAAGAGTCAATGAAATAAGCATGGAAGTAGATAGTGATCCTAGGGCTTGGTATTTCAGACAGGCTAAATACGGTATGTTTGTTAGAATGGCACTTATACTCAAATTATTAGGGGTGAAATAATGTTAAATATAAATAGTATTTCAAGAGGAATAGTAATTGATCATATTAAGCCAGGATATGGTATTATAATATTTAAGTATTTAAAACTTGATCGTGCAGATTTTACAGTAGCACTTATAATGAATGCAGTGAGCAAGAAGCATGAAAGAAAAGATATAATAAAGATTGAAAATGAAATAGATATAGATCTTACTATGCTTGGGTTTATAGATGCAAATATGACAGTAAATATAATTGAAGATGAAATTATTACAGAAAAGATAAAACTTTCTCTTCCAGAAAGAGTAGAGGGAATAATGGAATGTAAAAATCCAAGATGTATAACTTCAAATGAAAGATCTATCACACATAAATTTGTATTAATAGATGAAAAAGAAGGAACATATAAATGTGACTACTGTGATCAAATATATTCTTTGGAGGCTTAATTATGAATCTTTTAATAAAAGGTGCAAGAATAGTAGACGAGGACAAGGATATTATAGGGGATATTTATATTGAGGATGGTAAAATTAAAGACTTTGGAGAAGATTTGAATTATGACGCTGAAATATTAAATGGGGATGGCCTAGTAGCCATGCCTTCTTTTATAGATTTGCATTTTCACCTTAGAGATCCTGGATTTACGTATAAGGAAGATATAGTATCAGGAAGCAGGGCAGCATTAAAAGGCGGATATACTTTAGTCAATGCAATGGGAAACACTAATCCAGTAGCAAGTAATATGGGAGTAGTAGAATATGTATTAAATAAATCAAGAGAGATAGATTTAATAGATATTCATCAAACGGTTACAATTACTGAAAACCTTGATGGTAAAACTCTTGATCATTTAGATAAATTAGATAAAAGAATTAAGTTTATATCTGATGATGGGAAGGGTGTAAAATCAAGCTTAACTATGTATAATGCGATGTTGAAGGCAAAGGAACTAGGATTTACTGTGATGGTACATGCAGAAGATGAAGATTTAACTCCAATAGATTATAGAATATCGGAAAACATTGAAACCATAAGGGATATTTATCTTGCAAAAGAAACAAAGGCTCATTTGCATTTAAGTCATGTAAGCACAAAAGAAGCTATAGCAGCTATAAGGGTTGCAAAAGAAGAAGGTGTAAATGTTACAGCTGAAGTAACTCCACATCATATTTCACTATGGGACAATGAATATAGAGTAAATCCTCCCATTAGAGAAAAACTAGACGTAGACGCTATAATAGATGCAATAATAGACGGAACAGTAGATGCAATCGCTACAGATCATGCACCACATACAAAAGAAGATAAAGAGAATGGATCTCCTGGACTATCTGGAATAGAAACTTCTTTTTCTGTATGCTATAGTAGCCTAGTTAAAAGTGGAAAGATAAATCTTAAAAGGCTATCCAAAATAATGTCAGCAAATCCTGCCAGGATATTTGGAGTGGAAAAAGGCAGGATAGAAAAGGGATATGATGGAGATTTAGTCTTAGTGGATATTGACAAGGAAGTAGTGGTAGACGGAGACAACTTTGTTTCAAAAGGGAAAAACTCTCCCTTTGATGGGATGAGCTTTAGTGGTGAAGTAGCTATGACTATTAAGGCTGGGGAAGTTAAGTATAGGAGGTTTTAAATTTGATAATCGATAGATTGTTTAGTGAAGTAGAGAAAAAAGGAAATGTTTGTGTTGGGCTTGATACTCATTTGGATTATATTCCTGAGAGTATGAAGAGGGAATGTAGGGATATTAGTGAGATTATATTTCAGTTTAATAAGAGAATAATAGACTGTACTAGTGATATAGTGGCCATATATAAACTTCAAATAGCTTATTACGAAGCTTATGGGGTAGAAGGACTTTTAGCATATAAGAAGACCCTTGAGTATCTTAGGAGTATTGATGCACTTAGTATTGGGGACATTAAAAGAGGTGATATTTCTTCTACTGCTGCTATGTATGCAAAGGCTCATTTTGAGGGAGATTTTGAGGCTGATTTTATTACTCTAAATCCATACATGGGCTTTGATAGTATTACTCCATATCTTTCCTATTTAGAAAGTGGGAAAAAGGGAGTATTTGTGCTTCTTAGAACTTCAAATCCTGGAGCAAAGGATATAGAGTATTTAGACGTGGATGGAGAGAGTCTTTATTATCATATAGGGGATAAATTAGAAGATATGTCTAGGGATTATATAGGTAAATGTGGATATAGTTCTCTTTGTGCAGTAGTTGGTGGTACTCATACTGATGAGGCAGTTGAGATAAGAGACAGATACAAGAAGATGTATTTTCTTATACCTGGATACGGGGCTCAAGGTGCAAAAGGTGAAGATGTGTCTCTTTATTTAAAAAACGGAAATGGTGGAGTAGTTAATTCTTCGAGGGGCATTATAAAATCTTATATGAAATATGAAGATGGGGAAGAAAGGTTTGAGGAATACACTAGACAGGCTGTGTTAGATATGAGAGGAGATATTGGCTATGAGGGATAGTTATAGAAATGGAAATATTTTATCTAATATAGAGATAAGTCCAGATATATACGAAGTAATCCTTGAAGGAGATTTTACTGGTAGTCCAGGTCAGTTTTATATGGTGAGAGCCTGGAATGAATTAGATCCATTTTTATCTAGGCCAATAAGCATAGCAGATATAGAAGACGGAAAATTAAAATTATTATACGAAGTTAGAGGAAGAGGTACCAATATAATATCTAAACTTAGGAAAGGAGATAAATTATCCCTACTTGGTCCACTTGGCAATACTTTTGATTTAAAGGAAAGGGGGAAAATTGCTTTAATTTCTGGGGGGATAGGAATAGCTCCTATGCTTTACTTGGCAAAAAGACTGCCGGGAGATATAGATATATATAGTGGCTTTAGAAATAATGTGTATTTTTTAGATCAAATAAAGCCATATGTAAAAGATATATTAGTATCTACTGAGGATGGCTCTACTGGTCACAAGGGTTTTGTAACAGAATTATTTCATCCAGAAGAATATGATTTAGTTTACACATGCGGACCAACTCCTATGATGAATGTAGTTATTAATATGTGTAAAGATAAGGTACCGGTATATATTTCTATGGAGAGTAGAATGGCATGTGGCATAGGTGCATGTCTAGGTTGTACAGTTGAAACAATCAGGGGTATGGAAAGGGTATGCAAGGAAGGACCAGTATTTAAAGGTGAGGAGATGATAATATGAAAGGAGTAAATATTTGTGGAGTAGAGTTTAAAAATCCTGTCATAGCAGCATCTGGAACCTTTGGATTTGGTAGAGAATTTGAAGAGTATTTTTCTATAGAAAAATTGGGTGGAATTTCTACTAAAGGACTTACTTTAAAAGCAAGAGACGGAAACAAGGGTATAAGAATATACGAGACACCTTCGGGTATGATGAACAGTATAGGATTGCAGAACCCAGGAGTTAAGGGATTTATAAATGATGAGCTTCCATTTTTAGAAGAGAAGAATACCGTTATAATGGCTAATTTAGGTGGTAGCACTATAGAAGATTATCTAGAGGGGATAGAGCTATTAAATGGGACTTCAGTAGATATTATAGAATTAAATATATCATGTCCAAATGTAAAAGAAGGTGGAATGGCATTTGGCATAAAATGTGATTCTGCAAGGGATATAGTGAGTAGAGCTAAATCTATATGCAAAAAGCCACTAATAGTAAAACTTTCTCCGAATGCGGAAAATATAAAGGAGATGGCATATGCATGCGTAGAAGCTGGGGCTAATGGCCTATCTTTAGTCAATACATTTAATGCACTAGCCATAGATATACTATCTAGAAAACCAGTGTTTAATAATATAACAGCAGGTTTATCAGGTCCATGTATTAAACCAATAGCACTTAGAATGGTGTATGAAGTAAGTGGAGTAGTAGATGTTCCGATAATAGGAATAGGTGGTATAATGACTTGGAAAGATGCTATAGAATTTATAATGGCAGGAGCAAGAGCAGTACAAATTGGAAGTGCAAACTTTATAAAACCAGACCTATGTCTAGATATAATAAGTGGTATAGAGAATTTTATGAAAGAACAAGGGATAAAGGATTTAAAAGAAATTACAGGAATAATATAATATGTAGCAGGAGAGCTTAGCTCTCCTTTTTACTTATATAAATCTAAATTGTCTTTAGAATCATCTTTTTTATTGTTATCTAAAAGATTATCTTTTGTCCCAAATAGTACATCTTCAGAAATATTTATAAAACTTCCACGAGGTGGAAATACTTCGCTATTTTGATAGAAAGTATCTTCTCCTATGTTTTTAAAATCAATAGAAGGTTTATCTGTAGCACTTACCAATGGAGCTTTAAAATGAGCTTGATTTATATCTTCTTTCTTCATTTATCTCACCTCCATAAGATTAGTATTTACACTTATAAATCTTATATTCATTACATATAACAAAAAATAGTGTATAATATAATTATGAGTAGATAAGGAGTGATATTATGTCAAAAAAAGAGAAATCACAAGATAAAATTGAACTTGTATTACTGAGGTCTACAAGTGATAATTATGAGTTGAATTTAATAAAGGCACTCTTAGAGGATTCAGATATTCCATTTATAATAAAAGAACGTGGCGGTGGTGGATATATGAAGATAATAGGTGGTACATCAGTATTTGGAACAGATATATATGTAGAAGCAGGTACATTTAAAAAGGCAGAAGATATACTTGTAAGTTTTGAATGGAGCGAGAAAAATTAAAAATAAAATGGGGGGTTCCCCATTTTATTTTTATATGTGCGCCCTGAAAACACCATATATAAGAGGGATATATATAGTTTAAATAAAAGAAGTTTATGATATTGTA
>CAZWTU010000006.1:0-4614 GCA_964637035.1 uncultured Tissierellaceae bacterium | reverse complement strand
ACCATATATAAGAGGGATATATATAGTTTAAATAAAAGAAGTTTATGATATTGTAATATATATGAATAACGATTAAAATAGAACTATGGAGAGTGATTTTAATGTTTGAAAAAAATATAAATATAGATGAGGACATACTTAGAAAAAACAGAATACCCCTTTTATATAAGGATCCCAACTGGATTGAATTGTTTGCAGAAGTAGAAGATAAAGAGATGAAAATTGCGAAAATTGAATTAGAAAAGAAGGTGGGCAGAGAAAAAGAAATATCTGTCTTAATAAGAGACATGCAAGCAGAAAAGCTTCAGTGTATGAAGATGATACTTGGAGTATCAGATTCCGTAAACAATGCAAACAAAAGAGGAAACATAAGACTCTTAGATGAATATAAAAATAAAATAGAATCTATAAACAGCAAAATTGATGAATTGACATTTGAATCTGAAACTATCCCAAAGGAGATTAGAGAATTAAATTTAAATCTTTTAAAAGAGACGATTAGATATGGATACAGTGAATTGAATCAAAAAGAACATACTTTAAATCAGGCATTAAAAGAAGTAGATATTTTAAGACAAAAATTCAAGAAACTTATTAAAATAAAATATGAATATGGTGAGTGGATAAATAAAACATATACTTTTTTTCATGCCTTATTAGGTTCAGAGGTAATTGAAAAATTAGATCAAGAAAGACTGAAATAATATGAGTGGGAATATTAGAACTGGAATAGATATAGTAGATATAAAGAGAATAAATAAACTTTTAATAGATAGAAGAGAAAGTTTTTTTAATAGAATATTTAGCCTTGCAGAAATAAAATATATAAATGATAATGGAAATAGAACAAATACAGTAGCAGGTATGTTTTCAGTAAAAGAAGCTGTTTCTAAACTTTTAGGAAGTGGAATAGGTGAGATAGATTGGAAAGACATAGAAATTTATCATGAAAACAATGGCAAACCATATATTAAGTTAAATAAAAAAATTAAAGATAAATTAGAGTCTATAAATATAAGGAGTATAGATATATCTATCTCACATGAAAGAGAATATGCCATAGCTATAGCTCAAGGGATTGGAGATTTTAGATGCGGATATGATTTAAATATTCAAATACCCAATAGAATAAAAAATTTACTGCCTAACAGAAAGACAGATACCCATAAAGGGAGCTACGGAAGAGTAGGAATCATTGGGGGAAGCAGAGGGATGGCAGGTGCTATATACTTATCTAGTCAAGCTGCAATTAGATCTGGTTCTGGCCTTGTCTATTCGCTAGTCCCAAGAACTATAGAAGCTATAATGAGTGCTAAGCTAACAGAAGTCATAGTAAAATCAATAGAAGATGAGGGCAAAGGATACTTTATTAAAGCTTCTATAAAGGAAATTTTAAAAACAATTGAACCGATGGATGTAATAGGAATTGGGCCTGGAATGGGAGTAGACGAAGATAGATTGTATATTATAGAAGAAATAATTAAAAGTTATAATAATCCAATAATATTAGATGCAGATGCTATAAATTGTCTATCAATTAACCCAAATACTATATATAATAGAGACAAAGAGATAATAATAACACCCCACCCGGGTGAACTAGGAAGGCTTTTAGGAAAAAGCAGTGAGGAAATTCAAGAAAATAGAACTTTTTATTCTAAATACGTTTCAGAGAAATATAATATAATAGTAGTATTAAAAGGTGATAATACAGTAGTTGCTTGTCCGGGGGATGAAAATGTATATATAAATACTACAGGCAATCCTGGAATGGCAACAGCTGGAAGCGGAGATGTATTAACTGGAATGATCTGTTCTTTTATAGGTCAAGGTATAAGACCTTTAGATGCTACTATACTTGGTGTATTCACACATGGATTAGCCGGAGATTTAGCTAAAGTAGAGAAAGGTGAATATGGATTAATTTCAAGTGACATAATAGAGCATATTCCTAAAAGTATAAAAAAAATTCAAGGGTAAGGTTGGGGTAATATTGAAAAGGCTCCTAGTAATTATCTTGGTGTTAGCATTGATTTTGGCTGCTTGTACTGTATCTACTGACAAGAGTATTTTTTCAAAGGAAAAAAGGATATTGTCAAAGATAGAAAAAAACTACAACAAATACAAAGGATATCAATGCAAAGCTGATATAAAATTTTTTACTGGGGATAAGAAATCAATATACACTATCGAAGAAAAATATATCAGGCCAGATAAATATAAATTGAAGATACTATCACCTAGGGAGAGTAAAGGCATAATCATGTTGAATACAGATGATAAGGTTTATATTGAACATCCTTCTATAGATAAATCAATATCGCTAGTAACAATGAAATCTTTAAATAAACAGATGCTTGTAGGAGATTTTTTTGAAAATATTTCACATGCTACGATGTTAAAAAATCAAATTATAGATAAAAAAGAGTATTATGTATTTGAATTTTCTCTTATAGAAAAAAACAAATATAGAGACTCTGGAAGGATATGGGTAGAAAAGAGGAAGTTGATACCTTATAAGCTAAATATATTTGATAAACAAGGTTCTATTCAAGTTGAGATAAATTATGATAAGTTTAAATTTACTAAAATAGATTTATTTTAAGGAGGAATTTTATGATTACTTTAGAAAAAACTAGACCGGTATGGGCTGAAATAAATTTAGATAACCTAGCTCATAATATACGGGAAGTCAGAAAAAATACCAAAGAGGATGCAATGGTTACAGCAGTTATAAAGGCCAATGGATATGGACATGGCTCAGTAGAGATTGCAGAGACATTTCTAGAAAATGGGGCAGATAGATTAGCTGTTGCAATCTTAACGGAAGCGATTGAACTTAAAGAGGCAGGTATAGATGCACCAATACTAATATTAGGTTATACCCCTAAAACTCAATTTGATAGAGTATTGAAATACGATTTAATTCAAACTATATATAATCTAGAAGACGCAAAGTCACTATCCCAAATGGCAGTAGAAATGGATAAAATAGCTACTATTCATATAAAATTAGATACAGGTATGGGCAGGATTGGATTTTTACCAGTGGATAGTTCAGTAGATGAAATTTTAGAAATTAGCAAATTGAAAAATATCAATATTGAAGGAATGTACACGCACTTTGCTAAGGCTGATGAAAAAGATAAAAATCATGTAAAGGGTCAATTTGAAAAGTATATGAATATGATAAAGTTGCTTTCAAAAAGAGGGTTGGATATCAAGATAAAGCATGTATCGAATAGTGCTGCTATCATCGACTTACCAAAATACAATCTTGATATGGTAAGGGCTGGGATAATGATTTATGGATTATATCCTTCAGATGAAGTAGATAAAGAATGTATAGATTTAAAACCTGCAATGAGCTTAAAAGCTAAAATTGCTCATTTGAAAACAGTGCCTGAAGATACAGGAATAAGCTATGGACAGATATTTAAGACTAAGAATGAGTCTCAAATTGCCACCTTGCCCTTGGGATATGCAGATGGATTTACAAGATTATTTACGGGAAAAGCAGAAGTGTATATAAATGGAAAAAGAGCAAAGGTGGTAGGCAAAATATGTATGGATCAATGTATGATTGATGTCACAGATATTAAAGGCGTAAAGGTTGGAGATGAGGTCACTATATTTGGATATGGAGAGACAGGATATCCTCATGCAGATGAATTAGCAGAAAAAATTGGCACCATAAATTATGAGATTGTATGCATGGTAAGTAGAAGAATTCCAAGAGTATATACTTCAAAAGGGAAAATAGTAAAAGTAAGAGATTATCTTTTACATGACACTTTGCAGAGTTAAGTGTATTACTAGTTGACGAGATGATAAAATAAATATATAATTGATTTATGTTATTATTTATATCTTTATTAGATTGGGGTGTTTTTTAATGGCAGAAACCAAAAGGGTTACCGTTAGTGTACCGAATACTATATTAGATGAGGTCAACATGATGGTTCCAATGGAACATAAAAATATGTCAGATTTTGTAGTAGATGCCATGAAACTTTTTATTGAAGAGAAAAAGAAATTAGAAGTAATTGAAAGATTGAAAAATGGGTATAAAGAAATGAGTAAGGTAAATTTGAAACTTGCTGAAATAGGGCTAGAACAAGATATTATGGATTTAGTTATATATGAGGCAAATTTAAAGAGGTGTGAAATGTTATGATAGTTAAACGAGGGGATATTTTTTATGCAGATCTGAGCCCAGTGGTTGGATCTGAACAAGGAGGGATACGCCCTGTACTAGTTGTTCAAAACAACATAGGAAACAAGTATAGTCCTACTATTATAATTTCCGCCATTACGTCACAAATAAATAAGGCAAAGCTACCAACACATGTAGAGATAACTGCTCCAGACTATGGACTCCCCAAGGATTCTGTAGTCCTTCTGGAACAGATAAGGACAATTGATAAGAGAAGACTCAGAGAACGCATAGGTAGATTTAATGGCGAGATGATGGAAGTTGTAGATAAGTGTTTGAAGATAAGTTTAGGGATAGTAGATTTATAATACATACATATTTAAAATAAGCATTTAAAAATGCTTATTTTTTTGTCATTTTTGTAGTATAATGTAAATTAGCTGTTTACTGAAATAAAG
>CAZWTU010000005.1:0-62219 GCA_964637035.1 uncultured Tissierellaceae bacterium | reverse complement strand
TTTCTCCTGGTATATTCATAAATTTAGGAAGTCCTGCTCCTGAACCAATAAATACAGCTTCATAACCTTCTTCGAATATTTCATCTACTGTAATAGTCCTACCTACGATAACATTGGTTTCTATTTTAACGCCTAATTTCTTTAAGTTTTCAATTTCATGTTTTACTACCTTTTCCTTTGGAAGTCTAAATTCTGGAATACCATATACTAATACTCCACCAGCTTCGTGAAGGGCTTCAAATATAGTTACATCATAGCCCTCTTTCGCTAATTCCCCAGCACAAGTAACTCCTGCTGGCCCTGAGCCTACTACAGCTATTTTGTGACCATTTGATTCTTTGGTGGTTCCAACTTTTATATTATTTTCTCTAGCCCAGTCTGATGAAAATCTCTCAAGTTTGCCTATAGCTATAGGGTCACCTTTTCTACCTAATATACAAGTTTTCTCACATTGATCTTCCTGTGGACAAACCCTACCACAAACAGCAGGTAGTGCAGAATATTCTGCTAGAGTTTGAGCTGATTTTGCAAAGTCTCCCTCTGCTATTTCTTTTATAAACTTTGGAATATCTATAGATACTGGACATCCTGGTCTGCAAAGTGGGTTTTTACATTGTAGACATCTCTTTGCCTCTTTTATTGCTTCTTCTTCAGTATATCCTAGACACACTTCATCAAAATTATGGTTCCTTACTTCTGGATCCTGATTTGAAATAGGCACCCTAGTAAATCTATCTATTTTTGCAGTCATTATTTCCCTTCCTCCTCTAATTTACATGTATAATCTTCATCTTTTTGAATTTCTTCAACTTTATATTGACCTTGTCTTCTTAGAGCCTCGTCAAAATCAACTAAATGTCCATCAAATTCCGGCCCGTCTACACATGCAAACTTAGTTTCATCCCCTACTGTAACTCTACAAGCTCCACACATGCCTGTACCATCTACCATTATAGGGTTAAGAGAAACCACTGTAGGTATACCTAGTTTTTCAGTAGTTAATGCAACAAACTTCATCATTATCATGGGTCCAATAGCTATACATAAATCATATTTTTTTCCTTGGTTGTTTACTAATTCTTCTATGTATTTAGTAACCATACCTTCAAACCCATAAGACCCGTCATCAGTTGCAACATATAAATTACCTGAAACAGCTTTCAACTTATCTTCTAATATTACTAAATCTTTAGTTTTTGAACCTGTTATAACATCAGCTTTAACACCACGTTCATTTAACCATTTAACTTGAGGATATACAGGTGCAGTACCAACGCCACCTGCTACAAATAGTATGTTTTTCTTTTTCAATTCTTCAATATCTTCATTTACATATGTTGATGGAACTCCTAATGGTCCTACAAAATCTTGAAAATATTCTCCTTCTTTGTATTCCGCCATTTTTTTAGTAGAGCTACCCATTGATTGTATAACTATTTGTACTGTACCTTCTTCTGCATCATAATCACAAATAGTCAAAGGTACTCTTTCACCTGTTTCATCAGCTATAACTATTACAAATTGTCCTGGTAAAGCTGACTTAGCTACTCTTGGAGCCAAAATATCCATGGAAAAGATATTTGGAGCAAGTATTTCCTTTTTAACAATTTTATACAATTGCACTTCCCCCTTAAAATTTATATTGGTTGCAATAATTAAACTTGATTGATATAAAATTCACACCAATCAAAGTCTAACATAATACATTACATTATTCAATACAATAAAAAGAATTTCTACAAATTTATTTTACCTTTCCTATTTCTTCTAATACTGATGATTTGATTTTATCTATTTTTCTTTTAGATTCCTTGTTGTTTTTATCTTTTGAGTATACATATAGTTTTAATTTAGGCTCAGTCCCTGAGGGTCTAAGGGCATACCAAGAACCATCATCAAAGAAATATCTTAAAGCATTAGTCTTTGGATTTCCAGTGTCATCTAATAAATAATCTATTAGATTTTCCAATTTTAAGTTGCCAATCCTTCTAATGGGATTTTCTCTAAAGCCTACCATTATTCTATCTATTCTTTCCTTGCCATCTAATCCCTCTAAAACTATGGACACCAGTTCTTCTCTATAATAACCAAATTCTTTATATATATCTTCAAGCACTTCTAATAAGTTTTTCCCTTGTTTTTTATAAAATCCTGTCATTTCTGCTATAAGCATAGATGTAACCACAGCGTCTTTATCCCTAACATAGGTTCCATATACATAGCCTATACTTTCCTCATAACCAAATATAAAAGTATGTTCACCAGTTTTCTCAAATTCATTTGCCTTGCCGCATATATGTTTAAAGCCGGTCAATGATTCTATGGTCTTTACACCATATTTTTCACCTATTGCCTTGCTAAGATTACCAGTAACTATTGATTTAACAATTGCACCATTCTCTGGAATATTGCCCTTTAAACTTCTTTGAGACAGTATATAATTTACAAGTAAAGCCCCTAGTTGATTTCCGTTTACAAATTTAAATTCCCCAGCCCTATCCTTTACCATTATAGCAACCCTATCACAATCTGGATCAGTTGCTAATAAAACATCTGCATCCTCTTTTTTACCCAATTCCTTAGCATATGCAAAAGTTTTTTGGTCCTC
This sequence comes from uncultured Tissierellaceae bacterium, assembly GCA_964637035.1. Classification (GTDB taxonomy): domain Bacteria; phylum Bacillota; class Clostridia; order Tissierellales; family Tissierellaceae; genus CAZMMV01. The sequence goes on along the minus strand of CAZWTU010000005.1, from coordinate 59,611 downwards.
CGGATTTGGATAACCTACACTTGTAAAATTAGGATCTGGGTTTTCTTGCTCAGCCACCACTATTACATTTTTAAATCCTCTATCCCGCAAAATTCTTCTAACTGGAATATTACCTGTACCATTTAATGGGGTATAGATAATTTTTATTTCCTTATCTACATCATCATTAATAGTTAAATCTATCAATTCCTTATTATATTCATCATCGATTTCCTTACCTATATATTCCACAAGTCCACCTTCAATAGCTTTGTCTAAGTCCATTAGATTAATTTGTGAAAAGTCTTTTATCTTATTAATTTCATCTAAAATTTCGCTAGCTATATCATCTAATATTTGTGAACCTTCCTCCCAATAAACCTTGTAACCGTTGTAGTCCTTAGGATTATGGCTTGCTGTAACTACTACCCCTGAAATAGTATTTAGCTTTCTAACTGCATAAGATAATTGTGGTGTAGTTCTAATGCCATCATATAAATATACCCTTATACCATGGGCTGCTAACACTCTAGAAGTTATTTCTGCAAATTCATCCGAATATCTTCTTACATCATAAGCAATGGCAACTCCCCTATCCTTAGCTTCTTGCCCCCTTTTTACTATGACTTGTGCTAAGCCCTGAGCCGCAAGAGACACTGTATATTTATTCATCCTATTGGTTCCCGCACCAATCTTACCTCTTAATCCAGCTGTACCAAAACTTAAATCTTGATAAAATCTATCTTCTATTTCCTTTTCATCTGTGAGGTTTTTCAATTCTTCCTTTGTTGCTTTATCAAAATAATCATCTTCTAGCCAATAATTATATTTATCCCTAAAGCCCATCCTCTCACCCCTAATTTTTATTTACTTAGCTTGTATCTTGTATTGTATCAAAGCTTTATATAAATGTCATTATATACTCACTAACATTACCCAAAAATGGAAGAGCCCCTTCCCTATATTATACTCAGGTTGAACATATGGTTTTATACATCTTTATAAAAGTACTTGCTGTATCTAATTCCTCTTGGGATAGTTTGTTTGAATTTAATATAGATATAAATTCTTTATCCTCATCTACAAATATATTTTTCATACGAAATATATACACTAAATTTATTGCTTCATCTTTAACTAGATTTAATGCCTTAATAAATCTTATTTTGTCTTTTAAATAAATTTCACCCACTAGATTTGCAAATTCATCCGTAAATAAACCCGATGGATTGTTATATAATTTTAATATTTTCGATAGTTCTTCTAAATTCTTGGAACTATGATCATTAATATATTCAAATATTATATTTAACTCCTTCTTATCTTGGGATATTTCTTCCCAATCTGCCCAGTATAATTCATCCAAATCAATTTTCTTCATTAAAATTCCTCTTTTCTATTAATATAGTTGAATATTAAAGTTATTATCTTACATATACAATACCCATATAATTAAATCAATTATACTTTTTCCTAAAATTACTTCATGTTTTATATTGTTAATTTAGATATTGGGTTAAAAATTGTTTTTATTAGAGGTGAAAGGGGTATAATATTACCGTTAGTCTTTTAAGTAGTCAATAAATACTAAATAAACTGTATTATCAATTTTAGATGCCATAAAAATCGACAATTTTTATTTATATTGAAAACTAAGGTAAATGCAGTGTATATCATAGGCTATGTGTGATATACTATATAATAGGACAAGATGAACTCAATATTGGAGGTGTTTAATATAAATCAACTAAATGTAGGAGATCCAGTAAAAATGTATCTAAAGGAAATTGGTACAATACCTCTTCTTACTAAAGAAGAAGAAGTTGAATTAGCCAAAAGAATTGAACAAGGTGATGAATTAGCTAAAAGGGAATTAGCTGAATCTAATTTAAGATTGGTTGTCAGTGTTGCAAAAAAATATATTGGTAGAGGTATGAGTTTTTTAGATTTAATTCAAGAAGGAAATGTTGGCCTTATGAAGGCAGTTGAAAAATTCGACTACACTAAGGGATATAAGTTTAGCACCTATGCTACTTGGTGGATACGTCAAGCCGTAACTAGATCCATAGCTGATCAAGGGCGAACCATTAGAGTTCCAGTTCATATGATTGAAAACATAAATAAACTAGTTAGAATCCAAAGATATTTAGTAAATGAATTAGGTAGGGAACCAACACCTGAAGAAATAGCTGAACTTATGGATATGGAAGTTGACAAGGTAGAAAATATAATGAAAATAGCACAAAAGCCTGTGTCATTGGAAACACCCATTGGGGAAGAAGAAGATACAGAATTAGGAAGCTTTATAGAAGATGATTTAGTTCAAACTCCTGATGAAGCAGCGACTCATGTTATGCTTAAAGAACAACTTTTAGAAGTCTTAGATACCCTAAGTGATAGGGAAGAAAAAGTTCTTAGGCTTAGATTTGGTATGGATGATGGAAGGGCAAGGACCTTAGAAGAAGTTGGGAAAGTATTTAGCGTGACTAGAGAAAGAATTAGACAAATAGAAGCAAAGGCAATTCGCAAACTAAAACATCCTAGTAGAAGTAAAAAATTAAAAGATTTCTTAGAATAAAATAAACTATAAACATCAATCTTTACAACGGATGTTTATAGTTTGTTTTTTTGATGAATTTAAATCCATGATCTATTGATATTACACTGATACTACCATTATCCACTTTAAATTTAAAAAAATAATCTGGATTATCAAATATCCAGCTAAGAGCAAGGCGAATCACACAATCATGACATATCAACAATGCATTTTTATCCTTCAGGACCAGTTCTTCTAAGAAGGCTACTATCCTCTTATATACATCTATTACACTTTCACCCTCTGGTACCCTAAAATTAATAGAATCCTCTACCCATTTTTTTGCTAATACTGGATGGGATTCAGATATTTCTATAAATGTCATTCCAGTAAATATACCAAAATCGATCTCACGTATTTTTTCTTCCATGACACCATCTAAGCCTAAAACCCCTATAGATTCAACAGTTCTAGTTAAAGGACTATAATAAATATCTTCATAATCAAATCCTTTTAATAATTCCTTCGATGATAGTATTTGTGCTTTTCCTTTTTTCGTTAGCTTGGTATTATCCCTGCTAAATATTTTATTTAGATTATCCTCGGTTTCTCCATGTCTTATCATAATTATATCCACATCATCACTCCCCAAAAGCTAAACAAAGAAATAGCTTCCCCCAGTTCTATTATGCTTCCATATACATCTCCTGTTAAACCGTCTATCTTTTTATAAGAAACATAACTAATATATTGTCCTAATATAAAATTAATAAGTAAAGGTATTAAATATTTAATATCTAAAAAAATTAGTATTATACAATAGATAATTCCACTTACTAATACAAGATTCTTTGGATTGCTATCATTAAACATCTTACCTAGCCCCTTAGATTTTGATGATTTCTTAGTAGATATTATCCATGCAATCACCAACCTACTATTGGCAAATGATAAAGCCAATACTAAGGGCAAATTAGTAATATTGAAGATTAATATAAATTTAAATAGCACTATTAATACTATACTTAATACTCCAAAAGCACCTATCCTACTATCTTTCATTATTTCTAAGGTCCTTTCCTTATCTCTATTAGAGAAAAATCCATCAAAAGTATCTGATAGACCATCTATATGAAGACCACCAGTTAATATAATAGTCATCAACAAAGTTATAAAGGAAGCTATCATTAAATTGTATGGGGATAAAAAATAGAAAACTAAGCCTGCTAACCCACCAATAATAAATCCTACCAATGGAAGGTAAAAAACACTATATTTTAAGTTTTCTTTGTTGAAATCAATCTGCTTATTCATTGGTATCCGTGTAAAAAATTGCAATGACAAAATAAATCCCTTTATCATTTAATTTCCACTGGTATTCCACAACATACCAAATAAACCTTGTCACAAATTGATGCAATCCTTTGGTTTACTCTCCCTTGAATATCCCTAAAAACCCTACTTATATGGTGTTCTGGCACTATTGAATCTCCCACTTCATTTGTAACTAATATTAGATTATATCCTTTGACCCTAATCTTACCTATTAAATTCTTTACTTCCAATATAATTTTATCCTCTATTTCTCTTTGTAATTCATAATCTATATACTCAATGTCCTCAGATAAATCAAACATTATATTAGAAGTAAGTACTGTAATACAGTCAAGTAGGTAATTTTTTTCCTTGTCTATTGCCCTTACCAAATCATAATTACCTTCATAAGTCCTCCATTGAGAAGGTCTAGACTCTTTGTGAAGTTTTACTCTTTCTTCCATTTCTTTGTCATGGGTTTTAGATGTAGCTATATATACTACATCTAATTTTCCTTTATATAGGTTTTCAGCAAAGGAACTTTTCCCACTTCTGGCTCCACCAGTAACTAAATAAATCATCTTATCACCTATTCTTCTCTCATGTCTACTAAAATAGAACTATTTAATGATGCTTGTTCAAATGTCCCCATGTTTTCTAAAGTATATAGAGCTGTTTCTAGTATTTGAAATGCTAAAGGACAACCGGACCCTTCTCCTAATCTCATGCCTAGATTTAACATTGGTGTTAGCTTTAATTCTTCCATTACATACTTTGCGCCTGGTTCATTTGACAAATGAGAAGGCAATAAATAGTCCCTAACATTTTCATTCAACTTTACGGCACAAAGAGCTGCCACTGATGATATAAATCCGTCTATAACAATAGGTTTCTTGTTTTTAGCAGCAGATAGATATAAGCCACACATACCACCTATATCAAAGCCTCCGACTTTGGATAATACATCTATGGGATCTTCTTTGTTTGGCTTGTTTAATTTTATTCCTTTTAATATTGTTGCTTTCTTTTTTGAATATTGTTCTTCTGTAAGTCCCGCACCCTTTCCACTAGTTATATCTACATCTAAATCAGCTAATACTGATAATACTGACGCTGATGTGGAAGTGTTTCCTATACCAAGTTCTCCTACCCCTAATATATCGTATCCTTTATTATAAAGTTCATCTCCCAATTCTATACCTATTTCTATAGACTTTACAGCTTGGTCATAGGTCATTGCAGATTCCTTTGTGAAATTCTTTGTACCATCTGCAATTTTTTTATTTATTATTCCAGAATGATTAACTTGTCCATTCATTCCTATATCTACTGTATAAATATCTATGTTTGTAAGTTTACCAAGGGTAGCAACTCCTGTAATACCCTTAGCTGTACTCTCTGCCAAAACCCTAGTGAAAATTTGTGGCGGTGCACTTACTCCTTCTTCTACTACACCATTATCTGCTGCCATTACAACTATAGCCTTTTTATTCAATTTATTTATTGTCTTTCCTGTCATACCTGACATCTTAATTGTTGCTTCTTCTAATGTTCCTAAACTGCCTATGGGCTTAACAAGATTGTCCCATTTCTCCCTAGTAATTTTTTTGGCATCTTGGTTTGAAGCTGTTATTTTGTCTAAAGTACTTTTTAATAAATTCATTTAGTCACTCTCCCTTTGTTGTTTTCTTCCATGATCTTTTCATTTATGTAATCATATCCATTTGGTCTATGGGGAATTATACAGTTTGTGCAGTCTTTTATCCCATAGTTGATTATATAATTACCTCCACATTCTTCTAAAAAATATAATGGACAATAGCAAAACATACAATTAAATTCTTCTTCATTTTCTACTTTATGGCATGGGAAATATGAACATGCTGTATTTCGATAAAACCTATAGGAATTTTCCATAATATCAGTCCCTTCTATATGAATTTAATACTTATATAAATTTATTTTATAGATTATTTTCTCCTATCTTTCTGATTTCTTTTCTAACTATAATTTCAATTTCATCTAAATTATTTATTCCTTTTTCTTTTTCTCTTCCTATAATTATTGGTATTATACTTAGTTCTTCACAGGCTTTTATTTTCTCTAAAGTGCCACCTTTAACTCCACTATCCTTCATTATTACGTAGTCTGCTTTGTATTCATTAAACATTGTTATATTATAATCTGTAGAAAAAGGTCCCAAAACGGCTACTATATCTTTAATGGAGATGCCATAATCTTTACATATTACTATACTTTCTAAGGCTGGTAGTATTCTGTATATAAATCTGTTATTTCCTTTTACTTTCTCAAAATCAGGAATGTTCTTTGAACCTGTGGTGAAAAATACTGTAGCTTTAAGTTCAGATATATATTTATAGGCCTCTTCATAACTTTTTAGATAAATCGAATTGGAATTTCTATTTGTTATTTCTCTTACATATCTAATATACTTTATTTTCAATTCTTTTGCCAGTTTTTTTGCATTCCTTGACACCACTCTTGCGTAGGGATGGGTCATGTCTACTATTAATGATATATTATTATTAATGGAAAAGTTTTTCATTTCATTATAATCCATCCGTCCCACTACTACTTTATCTGAGGAAATAAATTCCCTGCCTTCTTCTGTAGCTATGGTGGCTATATAGGAATCTAAATCACTTATTCTATCTATTAACTCCCTAGCCTCACTAGTTCCCCCTATTATCCAAATCATTGTATTTCATATCCTCTCCGGGTAATAATTTTTCCATTTTCTATATATAGTTTAGACATTTTTTATCTCCTTCGATATTGATATTGTTATTCCATTATATTTTGATTTTTCACTAATAACTTTACCCCCTAATAGAAATGCAACTGGCCCTGATACAGAATATACTCCTATGGTATCCTTGACAAATTGTGATTTAGAGAAATTCTTCTCTACATCTCTTATAGCTTCAGTATTAAATATTTTTAATGGGCAAGCAAAATAATTGCTGACCTCAATAATTCCTCTTTCATTTTTCTTTATTTCTACTGTGCCAATTGATTTGATGCTATTAGTAGATAAGTTAAGTTTTCTACATTGGTCTTCTATAGCTTTAATGATAAATCTACCTTCAATACCCTTTCTGCAACCTATACCTATATTTATGTTTTTAGGTCTTAGGATTGTATTGGGTATTTTTAATCCTTTTGTTTTTTCCATTGAACTTACTAGTACTAGTCCTTTAATATTGGATCCTATATTCTTTAAATCCTTTACTATTTTTACTTTATTATAATTTATAATCTTATCATCTTCTGTATATAAACCTACAATTTCATCATTTACCATCATAGAAGTAATTCTAGTAATTGATTTAATATCTTCAATATAATACCCATTTCTTTGTGCAAACATATCTATTGATTCTATACCCCTATTATCTGTGGCTGTTGTTATAACAGGTACAGCACCTATCCAATCTGCCATGTCATTGGCTAATTCATTAGCTCCTCCTAGGTGGCCTGATAAGAGGGAAATAGAGAACTTTCCTAAATCATCTATAAGGACTATGGCAGGGTCTTTTGTTTTATCGTCTATAAAAAGAGCTGACAATCGAATTGCTATTCCCGTAGCAGATATAAATATTATTCCATCATATTTATCCCATATAGATTTTAATATCTCTTTTATTCCTCCATCTATATCCTTGTTTGCATAATGACCTATTTTATATTTCTGACTTTCTACAGACTTTAATTTTTCCCCTAAAAGTCTTCCCTTCTCTGTAAAAGACAGACAAGCTATGTTCATTATTTCCACTCCTATATTCATGAGCCTGGTCCCACAAAATTAATCATTGGCCTTCACTCCTTTTACAATAAATACTGGATTTTGTCCTTTTAAAAGTCCTATTCTATCAGTTACTGACGTTTGGATTAGTTGAGTTTCCATATCTTTATAATTATATTTCTCCATTAAATCTATAAACTCATTTAGATTATTTAAAGTTATAAAATTTCCACATAATATTCCATTATTATCTAGGTGTTTATCTAAATATTTAAATATTTCTTCTAATTGTCCTCTACTTCCCCCTACAAAACACTTATTAAAATGGATCCCTGGTAAATCCTTATTGGCCTCCCCATGAATAATATTTAAATTGGTGTTAAATTTATTATCGTTAGCTTTTATAATAGCAATTGCTTTTTCTTCTCTTTCAATTGTCCATACCTCAGCTCCTTGTAGGCTGGCTTCAATAGATATGGAGCCTGTCCCTCCTCCAATATCTAAAAACCTATCTCCTGATTTAATTTCTAAATATCCTATGGTTAGTATTCTTGTATTAAATTTAGTCATGGGGACCTGTCCTCTAATGAACATATTATCTTTAATCCATTTCATTTTCCACTAATACCACCCCTAGAGAAGAAATATCTTCTATTTCATCCCCAATTTTTTTCCTGATTATCTTTTCATCCCTATAAGACAAATTAAAACCAGCATATATAGTCCCTTTTATTCCTAATTTATATAATTCTTTTGATATCCTAGAGGGCATATTATCCTTATCTATAAGAATAATACTTAATTTATAACCCTTTACTTTTACCAAGTCATCTTCCCTTCCATGAAGAGATAAAAACTTAGTTTCTTGCCAAGGTTTTTGCAGTCTTGCCATCATATATTGGAAAGATGATATACCAGGTAATACTTCCTTTATATCAACTCCCTTATTTTTCAGGTAATTTACTATTCCATAAAAATTAGGATCTCCTGAGGCCAGTAAAAGTATATCTCTATCTTCTTTTATAAAAGCAACTAGCTCATCTACCTTGTTTATGGAAATTATGTCACTTCTAATCTCCTTCAGACTTTGTCCCACCCTTCCAAAGGCTAATACGCATTCTGTTTGCTTTATCCTATCTTCCACAACTTTAGTTAAATATTTCTTACTTCCAGGGCCCACTCCTGCTACAGTTAACATATATTCACCCCTTTATCCATGGAATATATTATTACTTTTACTTTATAGTCTTCATCCTTTAAATATTTTCTTATTCTTCTCTCTGCGCCTTTTTCCATAAGTTTAACGACTCCACCATAACCTTCTTCTATACAAGTATTTATGGCCTCTTCCGCTGTTATTGTATTATCTATTCTTTTCAATAAATCTAAGGGTGCACCCATAAAGGCTAAATAATAAATAAAAGCTTCCATTCTTCCATCACAAACCTTATTATGTGTATTAAATACCCCTATGGAAAGTTTTGCAAACTTCCCTATATGTCCTATAAGAGTTATTGATTTAAAGCCTTTATTGTATGCATATAAAAGGCTATCTCCTATAAAATTAGATATCTTTGCCTTTGGATATTTAATATTTAATAAATCTGCTATTTTTTCTCCATAATTTCCTGGCACCAATACTATGTTTTCATTTCCTATAGTTTCTATGGCCATATCTATTTCCATATATATGGTTTTTATAAGTGCATCTGCAGACATAGGATAGACTATACCCTTAGTTCCTATAATGGATATACCACCTTCTATACCTATGTTTTTATTATAAGTTTTCTTACCAACGGTCTCCCCTTCAGGCGCATATATAATCACATCATATCCAGAAGCCGAAATTTCCTCTAGCTCTTTTTTAATCATGGCTCTAGGAACTGGATTTATGGCTGAATCTCCTATTTCTCCAAATAAACCCTTTCTCATAATCCTTCCTACGCCTAAACCACCATCTATATTTATTTCTCCATCACTTCTTTTACTAAGCTTAGAATATATTTCTATGCCATCTGTATTATCTGGGTCATCTCCTGCATCCTTTATAACTGAACAGGAAACATAATCCTTTTCTATCTTAATATTATGTATTTCAAGTTTTAATCTTATATTTGCAGGAGTATCTATTTCCACATACTTTATTTCCTTCCCAGTCTCCAAGATTATTGCAGCTCCTTTAGATGCAGCTGCTGCACAGCTTCCTGTAGTATATCCACATCTTAATTCTTTGCCTTCTTTAATTACGTATAAATCTAATTTGGACATTTCTTTTCACCCAGCCTAATCCCTATCTACTATCATATACAATAGGGCATTAATTATTGAAGCTGCCACATTACTTCCGCCTTTATAACCTATTGTAGATATAGATGGAATGTTTTTAAATCCCCTTAAATACTCCTTAGATTCTGCTGCTCCTACAAATCCTACTGGTAGCCCTATTATAAACTTTGGATTAGCCTTCCCTTCCTTTACTAACTCTAATATCCTAAAAAGAGCAGTTGGAGCATTTCCTATTACAAATACATCTATACCTTCCTCCACCGCCAAATCTATAGCACAGGATGATCTAGTAATTCCTAGTTTTTTAGATAATGCATAGGCCCTTTCATCATCTATAAAATACTTCAACTTACAGTTTGCCTTTTCTATAGCTCTTTTATTTATTCCGGCATAAACCATTTTAGTATCTGTATATATAGTTGTCCCATTTGATATAGTAGCCTTTGCCACATTAATAAAGTCTCCTGTAAAATCTATTATCTTTCTATATTCAAAATCACCTGTAGTATGAATCATTCTTTTTGCTATTGTCATTTCTTCTGGTGAAAAATTAGTATCTCCCATTACCTCATCTATAATATCCATGCTTTTATTTTCTATTTCCATAGGTTTCTTTATATACATGATTGACCCCTTTTCTTTGTTTTTTCTATATTATGAAGTAAATAATAAAAACTATCCATATTCCCAAGAAAATTAATATGTTGATAATATGCCAAAGTGTTTTTATATTTATATCCACATTCCCAAGTCCTATTGCTTTTAGGCTTTTTTATATTAAATACTGGATTGCCATCTATATCTATAATTGATTTGTGGTATTCATTGCCAGGTATTAAAGTACCCTTGTCCCCAAGTATTGTATCTTCTTTTAACTCTATATCAAGATACCCAAATCTTTGGAGCCTGTTAGTCATGGTAGATCTACCATTAAATATCTTTACCATTGGACAAGCTTCTATGGAAGATACCAGGTACATAAATCCTCCAGCTTCAGCAATTATGTGCTTACCTTTTTCTGCTTCTTTATATATTGAATTTATCATGTCCTGATTTTCTGAAAGTTCTTTTAGATAATTTTCTGGATAACCTCCACCAATGTAGATCAAATCACAAGCTGGTAACTTCTTATCCTTTAAAGGTGAAAAATATTCTACATTACATATGTTTTCCAGCAAATTTATATTCTCATTGAAATAAAAGTTAAAGGCCTTATCATATGCTATGGCGACTTTTATATCCACCTTTTCTTTGTAGTCATAGGCTTGTATATTTAATGAGGTGGCCATTTGTAATATCTCATCTATATTAACAGTTTCTTCTACTGCTCTAGATGCTGTCTCAATTAAATCTTCATAATTAAATTCTTCTTCTGCTCCTTTTAATCCCAAACTTCTACTTTCTATTTGAAGCTCATCATTATAGGGTAAATATCCTAATACTTTTATATCCATATATTCTTCTATTCTTTCCTTTAGTAGATCATACATGGATTCACTAACTTTGTTTAATATTATTCCCTTGATCTTAGACCCTGGAAAATCTACCATCCCCTTTATTTTAGGAATGAGTGAAAACATTTCTCCCTTAGGACTATATATTAAAATGGAAGCTAGGTTTAACTCCTTAGATATATCATAACTTGAATTTTCAAAGCTATTGTGGATTCCATCAAAATAACCCATGGCTCCTTCTATTACTGCTAACTCACCTAAGTTCATTCCTAAGGATTTAGATAGTCCTTTTTTCCCCATTAAATGCATATCTAAGTTACCAGCTCTTTTTCCTGATGCCAGCCCTAGATACTTCCTATCTATAAAATCTGGGCCTGTTTTAAAGGCGGATACATTTATGCCTCTATTTTTAATAGCTCTAATTATTCCTAATGTTAATATTGTCTTTCCAGAATTGCTAGATGGACCTGTAATCATTATGGCCTTCATTGTTTGCCTCCATTGTTATTCTAGTGTCTATTATGCCCTAGCTTATTTTATTGTAAGTCTTTAAATATTTCCATTAACTTCATATTGTTTTCCCTATCCTTAATTGCTACTCTAATATAGGAACTACCTAATACCTTAAAACTAGAACACTTCCTTATTACAATTCCTCTTTTTAAAAAGAAATTAAATGCGTATTCTTCATCCCACTTTAATAACTTAATTAGAATATAATTAGTATGAGTATTATAAGGCTTAATTCCATCAATCTTTTCTAGTTCTTCCAATAGATAATTTCTTTCAAGCCCAATATATTTCTTACTTTCTTCAATATAATCTTTTTGATTGAATATATATTGGCCTGCCAGATCTGCAAAACAATTTACACTCCAAGGCATTTGAAATTCTTCTACTTTTTCTTTTAAATCTATTGAGCTACAACCATATCCAAGTCTTAAGCCAGGCAGTGCAAAAAACTTAGTTGCTGCCCTTATAATACCTATATTTTCATAATTATATTTCTTGAAGATCTCTATGCTGTCATAATCCTTTGGTGCAAATTCATAAAATGCCTCATCTAAAATTAGTAATCCATTGTTTTTCTCCATTATTTCATATATTTCCATCAAAGTTGATTTATCTATTCTAAGTCCAGTTGGATTGTTAGGATTCCCAAGTATTAATAAATCATCTTTCTTAGCTATAGCTTTTATACTATTAATATCAATAGCAAAGTCTTCATTATACTTAATTGAAATTACTTCTTTCCCATGAACTGAAGCCCTCTCTTCATACTCTGAGAATGCCGGAGTCATTACTAGAACCCTATTTGATAGCTTTGTAAAACTATCGATTAATTCCATAGCCCCATTTCCTACTAAAACAAGTTCTTTTTCACATCCAAGATATTGTCCTATAGATTTTTTTAGTTTTCTATATTTTATATCTGGATAGGCTTCCATTTCCTTTAAATTTTCCATTAATATATTTTCTAAACCTTTTGGAATCCCCAATGGGTTAATATTGCTAGAAAAATCTATTAACTCTCCTTCATATTGATTTTCATAGGATAGTAAATCTCCACCATGTTTCAATTCAACACCTCCTATACAATTTTATGTTTTAAAAGAACTATATCTGACTCTTTTAACCTTTCAATAATAGAAGATATAGCTTTATATTTTGTAACATTTATCCCTATACACTCATCTCTTAAAGAAAGAATCTCAATTCCTTCTTGTGAGGCAAATCGAAGCAAATCATAATTACCTTTATTAATTCCTCCTAAACTAACTCCAGAGTCTATAACCACATGGCAATTTTTAATATATGCTTTTGATTTATTTAACTTTTCTGGTCTTATATCCATAAAATCCTCTTCCACTATGGTCTCGTTCCCTAATGCTTTGGATACATTGTAATCCATATCATTTTTAAATAGTATTCCACTATTAAATCCAATGTTATTTTTATGAAGAGCTCTATAGATTTTTGTGGCTTTGCCCCCTCCGCCTATTACAAACACTTTAGATTTCTCATTTCCTTTAGGCAACTCCAAATTTCCAATAGTAGTATTAAAATAACCATCACCTAAGTCATAAACTTCCTTTATTGCATTATCAGTTATTATATCTTCTGGTGTTCCATAATCATAAATTTCCCCATCTTTTATCAACAAAACCTTGTCAGCAATCTTAGATACCAAATCTATTTCATGTAGTGACATAATTATTGTCTGTTCCCTTTGCAAAGATAATATCCTTAAGATATTTAATAACTCTATTTTATACCTAATATCTAAAAATGATGTAGGCTCATCTAATACCATAATATCTGCTTCTTGGCATATTGCCCTAGCAATCATAATTCTTTGTTTTTGACCATCACTTAAGTATTTAAATTCTTTGTCTTTAAGTGATCCACCATTAACTATTTCTATAGACTCATTGATTACTTTAATATCATTATTGCTTAATTTTCCAAAATATTTTGTATGAGGGTATCTTCCCATAGCTACAACATCATGTGCTGTCATCATCTCAGGTGATACCTTTTCAGTTAAAACAACAGACATATGCTTTGCTCTTTGCCTATTGTTAAATCCATTTATATCTTTTCCCATTACAGTTATAGAGCCCTTTAGTAATTTTATATGATCCGTAATAGACTTTAAAATTGTGGATTTACCACATCCATTTGGCCCTAATAAACAAAGAATCTCACCCTTATTTAAATCAATATTTACATTATTAACTACTATTTTTTTCTGATATCCTACTTTTAAATCATCCCCAAATAAAAACTTCATGTCCTCTGCCTCCTGTTTACCATAAGCCAAATTACAATAGGCGCTCCTATCAGTGAAGTAACTGTACTTATACTTAATTCTGTTGGGGAAAACATTGTTCTAGCAAAGTAATCTGCTATTAAAGAAAAACTAGCACCAAATAATATTATTGCAGGTATCAGGATTTTAGGATTTGATGTCTTTGTAGTAAGCCTAGTTAAATGAGGCACAGCAATCCCAACAAATGATATAGGTCCTGCAAAAGCTGTAACACATGCAGATAAAAGACTGGAAAGAAGAATCAATATCATTCTAAAAGATTTAATATTAATTCCCATACTTTTCGCATAGTTTTCACCTAGCAAATACGCCTCCAAGGGTTTAGATAATAAAAATACTAAAACTATAATGGGTATAATTATTATTGCAGATAGCTTTATCATATTCCATGTAATTCCTGAAAAGCTTCCCATGGTCCAGTTAACAAGACTTGTTATATTATGTTCATTAGCAAAGGCAATCATAAAATTTGTACCTGCAGAAGCAATATAACCAATCATTATTCCAATCACAACTAGAATAGAAATATTATCAACCTTTCTTGCAAAAATCAAAACCAAAACCATTGAAAGCAAACTCCCTATACTTGATGCTAAGAGCATCGTAATTAACGGGCTTTTAATAAAGCCTATACTGAAATTTGTTAACATAAATAGTGCTACAAACAACCTAGCTCCTGATGAGATACCCAAGACAAAAGGACCTGCTATAGGGTTCTTGAAAAATGTTTGTATTAAAAAACCTGACATAGATAAGGCTACACCAAATAACATAGCACTAATTATTCTTGGAACCCTAATTTTAAATAGTATATTATGCTCTAATTTTGTAATTACTCTTTTTCCTAAGATAATATCTGCCAGGTCCTTAAGTGAGAAATCAACAGAACCTGAAACTAGATTTAACATAATTGTATATATTAGAAAGATTACTAAAATTATAAAAACAAGCTTGATCCTTAATTTTTTATTCATATTCCCCCCTAGATAAAAGAAAAAGCTAAAAACTACACCAAATATGATATGGTTTTTAGCTTTAATATCATAATAGTTTCATTACTATATACAACAAATTATTTCATTAAAAAATAGTATTCGGTTTCTGTAATCTCACCACTAGGGCTATCCATTATAGTATATAAATCATTAAGCATATCTGCCGAACGATCCCCACTTTGGAAGTAATGAGGTTTGAATCCCCATACATTGCCTTCCTTAACAGCTTTATTATCAGCCAGGTATTCTGCATTCTCTATTAAGTCAGCTATACTTTGAATGCTGGGTCCAAGTCTGTTATTGTAAAACAATATATCTGAATCTTCTATTCCCTTGTAAAATTCTTCTGGAGTCATTTTAGTGTTTCCATCCTTCTCCGGGTTTAAATCATTAAATATATATTCTCCACCTGCTATTTCATACATTTTAACTTCATAATCTCCTTTATTTCTAACATAAAAAACATCTCCTGAATAGAAAGTAGTTGCCACCTTCTTCTTTTCTACTGTTGAATCTTTAACTTTCTTTTCTAATTCCTCAATCTTCCCTAATTCCTTATTAAAGAAGACTTCTGCCTCTTCTTCCTTGTCAAACAATGCACCTGCAAATTTTACCCATTCCAATCTACCTGCTGGATGAGATTCCCTTTGTATACTACTACCCATCCACTTTATACCTATCTCGTCTAGCTTCTCTGTAGTTTCATCTTCACCATGGCCAGTTCCTGTAGTAAGTAGTGAAACATCTGGATTTATGGATTTAATTAATTCGAAGTCTGGAGCACTATTTTTACCTACATATGTTATTTCTCCATTTTCCATCATTTGTTTGATTTCTGGTATTTCCCATTTATCTATTTCTGTTGTAACCAAGGATATTTTGTCCAAAAATCCTAAAGGTCTTAAGTTTGTGGCAATTACTGCAGAGAATGTCCCAATTGATTCTATGGGTAATTGTATAATGTTAATATTATCCTTTACATCTGGTGTTTCTTTTCCTTCTGGCACTAATAAAGTTTTACGACCATGCCAATCAGTGATTACCTTATATCCATCTTTAAAATAATCTACAGCAAATGACTCAGCATATTTCAATTCCATTGAAGTCTCATAAATAAGGCCAGTATCTTCATCTACTATTTCTTTGTTCTCTTGGGCTTGGTCAAGATTTCCAACTTGCTCTTGCGGGTCCATTACCTCTTCTTTTTCTTTACAGCCTACCAATACTAAGATTAACACTAGTAACATGATTCCTAACTTGTTAAGTTTCTTGTTCATTTTGTCTCCCCTTTAGTTAATTTTATTATAATATTAAATAATGGAATAAAAAAAACTCCTTTCGGAGTGTTTGTTGTTATTAAGCCCTTTTAAACACAATATATTTATATATTGATATTGCATTAAAAGTAACATAAAAATTTTCCCACCGAAAACATGTGAAATATTAGCTAGGTATCCTGACTTACACTTCATCCTAATTCTTCCTTCCCAGTTTTCACCAGTGGTTTATAGAACTCGTCCGTGTTTACAGTAGCGGGGGCTGTATTGGAATCAAACCAATTTCCCTAACGTCTATTAGACTACTAATACTTAATATTTAATTTTACAATTACAATCCTACCATAGGCAGAATTATGTGTCAATACTTAGAAGATAAATAAATTTCATATCTCTAAAGAAATCACTAAATTACTAAACTACAAAAATAAGATTAAATTACTCAATATTATTATATAAATGACCAACATCAATATCTCACTTCTGTACATTATCCCTATTGAGCTTTTAATATCATCTTTTTTTATATTTCTTTTACTATCTCCTAAGGTAGGCTTTTCAACTAATTTACCATTATAATAATTATCTCCACCTAGTTCAATGCCAAGCAACCCTGCAACTGCACCCTCTGGATATGGAGCATTTGGGCTCTTATGATTTTTTCTATCTCTTATCATTATCCTAAATCCATCTTTTACATTAAACTTTCCTATAGAACTTAAAACCATTAAAATCCCTGTTAGCCTAGCAGGAATATAATTAAATATATCATCTACTATAGCAGGAAAATACCCAAGATTTTCATATTTATCATTCATATATCCCAGCATAGAGTCCATAGTATTTACAAACTTATAAGCTAGTCCACCTGGACCACCTAGTATTATTATGAAAAGTAAGGGTGCTATAATCCCATCAGATGTATTTTCTGCAACAGTTTCCACAGTAGCCCGGATTATCTCATCTTCTTTTAATTTATTAGTCTCCCGTCCTACTATGTAACCAACCCTTTCCCTAGCAAAATCAAGGCCTTTTCCTATTGCTTCATATACCTTCATAGCCTCATAATGTAAGGATTTTGCAGCTAAACAAGTATATATAAAATAAGTATTTACTATTAGGTAAATCCATTTATATGTTCGTAAAAATTTCAATATAAAAAAAGGCACAAAAAAACCAAGGCATATATTAATAATTACAATAATAAAGCCTCCTAACTTAAGACCTGATTTGCTATTAGTTATTTTTCTAAGAAGTTTTTCCTCTAAATTAATAATATTCCCCATTAATTTTACTGGGTGAGGAAAGCTATAAGGATCTCCTATTAAGAAATCCAAAATAACAGCTATAATTATACTTATAAACATATGTAATCTCCTTATATGAACATCTCATGCGAAAACAGAGACATCCTTTATTTTTTTTCCTTAAGCCCTGTTAAGTCATATATATATTCAATATCCATGTTTTCTCTCAATACCCTTGATAATTTATTTAATTCTACTTCTATTTCCCCCAGGCTTTGTTCTACAGTATTACATTTTTTTTCATAGTCAATTAGACTATCTTCATCTACAAGCTCTAATTCAATAAAAGGTATAGTCCCTATAACTGGAATATTTAATAGGTTCTCTATCATTTCAATCCCTGGGTCAAGTAAGGTTTTATCTCCCCTAAATTTATTGATTATTAGTCCTTTTATTCTAGCTCTCTCATGGGGTTCAAGCAACATTACGGTTCCATAAAGAGATGCAAATACTCCACCCCTATCTATATCAGCTACTAAAATAACATTAGCATCAGCCATTTCAGCCATTCCCATATTAACTATATCATTTTGTTTCAAATTTATCTCAGCTGGACTTCCTGCTCCCTCTATAACTACAATATCATTTTTACCTTCTATTTCCTTATAAGTGTCAAGTATCATTGGTCTTAGTTTGTTTTTATACTCAAAATACTTTCTCGCTTCCATATGCTCATTCTCTTCACCCTTTATGACTACCATAGAGCCTGTATTAGACTTTGGTATGAGTAGTATTGGGTTCATGGCTGCACTTGGACTTACTCCTGCTGCAAAGGCCTGTAAAGCTTGGGCTGTGCTTATCTTGTACCCATCAGAGGTTAAATAATATTTCGAGCTCATGTTTTGGGATTTAAATGGATATACACTATAACCATCTTCTTTAAATATCCTACATAAGCCTGTACACATTAAACTTTTACCTGCAGATGATGTGGTTCCTTGTATCATTATATTTGCCATTAATTTCCACTCCCATATTTTTTCATTTCTTTTTTTAAGTTTTCTATTTTATATTCTAAGGATAATATTGGATTTATACTATATTTGTCTAGTAAACTATATAATTCATCTATTTCTTCTTTATTTGGAAGACCATGAGTATCATATAACCCATTATTAGAATGAACGTGCATATAGACAATATAATCCTTTAACTCTTTTATCCATTCTTCTAAGCTTACCTTCCCTAGTTTTGCATGACCTATATCTAAATTAATCTTAATATTAGGTAAATTTATAGTCTCTATTAACTCTTTTAACATAATAGGTTCTTCTTCAAATATATTTTCTAATAGTATTGTAGCTTTGTAATCTGACGTCTCTTCCAACAAATTTACCAATGCTTGTCTATGCTGTTTATTGTTTAAATCACGGATTCTAGCTTCCTTTAAATAAGGATTAATTTGACTGTGAAATATTATATAATCCATATCTAGTTCCCTAGCTATTTTTATAGTATCTAGGTATTTTTTATAACTTATGTCCCTTATTTGCTTATCTGGACTAGCAGGCTTCAAATCTAAAAATGGTCCATGAAGGGATTTAACATTGTTAAAAGATTTAAATTCTTTCTTATAAAAATTAATTATTTGTAACTTCTCATCCCTTGAAAGATTAGGCTCAGTAAAGTCCTGTATCTCCACCCCAATATTCATTTCTTTCAATTCTTTTATATTTAGGTCATCCAGTGTGGACACAGTTTTTAAAATTTTTCTATTCATCATTTCAAATCCTTTCCTAATCATTATATATAGTAAATAGGTTTTTTGTCTAGTTAATTATAATTTATAAGGGTAAAATCTACTATACTCCTAGTAATGAAACATAGAAAAATGCCTTCACCTAATGAAGATGAAGACATTTTTAAACTTTATTATATTAATTTATTTTAAATTATTATAAATCTTTTCTGCTTTTTTCCAATCTACCACATTCCACCATTTATCTACATAGTCTGCTCTTCTGTTTTTGTACTTCAAGTAATAAGCATGTTCCCATACGTCTATGCCAAATATTACTTTCTTACCATCTGAGATCGGATTGTCTTGATTTGAAGTTGAAACAATTTCTAGCTTTCCATTATCTAATACTAACCAAGCCCACCCACTACCAAATCTGCCTAGGGCTGCTTTTTTAAAGTCTTCTTTAAATTTATCAAACCCTCCTAGGTCTACATCAATCTTTTTACCTAGGTCACCTTCAGGTTTTCCACCTGCATTTGGTGACATTATATCCCAAAACAAGGAATGATTATAATATCCACCACCATTATTTCTTACACCAGTTCTTATTGATTCTGGTAATTTATCTAGGGACTTTAATATCTCTTCAATCTCCATGTTTTTATATTCATCATGTCCTTCTAAAGCTTTATTTAAATTGTCCGTATATCCTTGATGATGTTTAGAATGATGTGTTTCCATGGTTTCTTTGTCAATATGTGGCTCTAATCCGTCATAATCATAATTTAATTCTGGTAATTTAAAAGTCATTTTGTATCTCTCCTCTATATATTAAGTTTGTAATTTCCATCCTAATATATATATGCCCAAAAATTTAAATGATAAACATTCTCATTTAAGTTTTTGGATGTTTTATGTTTCCTTATTTTACCATAGCTAATTTATGATCTTTTGTTTTTCCATATTTCTTGTTTCTTTTAGATTGTCCTGGGCTGTTGATAGCATTAATTTTAATCTGTTAAGCTGATTAACTGCACTAGCTCCTGGGTCATAGTCTAGGGGAATAATATTCGCCTTTGGATATATTTCTCTGATGGCCTTAATCATACCCTTTCCAGTAATATGATTTGGCAAACAACCAAAGGGCTGTACGCAAACTATATTTTCTGCCCCTTCTTCTATTAGTTCTATCATATCTGCAGTTAGTAGCCAGCCTTCTCCAGATTGATTTCCCAATGATATTAGCTTCTCCGCTAATTCTCCCAATTCCTCAATTTTAAGAGGTGATAAAAAGTTTTTACTATTGTTTAAAGCTTCTCTTATAGGTTTTCTGTAGTATTCTATATACTTTATTCCTATATCCCCAGCTAATTTCGAGGTGAAACTTTTCCCTAAATGTTGGCTTTTAAAGCTGGAATTATATAAACAGTAGAGTAGAAAATCTGTTAAATCTCCAAGCACTACTTCTACACCCTCATCTTCTAATGTTTCAATTAAATTATTGTTAGCTTGTGGATGATATTTAGCTAATATCTCCCCTACTATTCCAACTTTAGGTTTTACTATATCTAAAGTTTCCAGATCTTCAAAAGATGTAACTATATCCTTCACATACTCCATATATAATTTATTATTTATATCTTTCATTTGCTTTGATAATTTGTCCAACCAATTATCTAGCAATAAATTTGTGGAATTTTTTATCTTCTCATAGGGCCTAGTTTTTAGGGATAATCTCATTAACAAATCCCCCAAGAGAACAGCCATCATAGATTTTTTTATCAACTTGTAAGAAAGTGTAAATCCTGGATTTGTCTCTATCCCTTGAGCACTTATACTAATTACAGGTATCTTGGCAAAGCCAGCCTCTTCTAAGGCCTTCCTTAAGAATCCAACATAGTTAGAAGCTCTACATACTCCTCCTGTTTGGCTAATGATCAAAGAAGTATTATCTAAATCATATTTACCTGATTTTAATGCAGAAACAAACTGACCTATTACCAATAATGAAGGGTAACAAGCATCATTATTTACATACTTTAATCCCTGGTTTACAACATTATCATCCATATCATTTAACACTTCTAGTTTATATCCTGAATCATTAAATACACCTTCTAGAAGTCTAAATTGTATTGGAGCCATTTGAGGCATCAAAATTGTATGAGTTCTCCTGTTTTCCTTTGTAAATATAATCCTATCCTCCAATAAAACATCCTCACCATGGTCTGGTTCTCTTTCCTTTCGATCTGCTAAGGCAGCCATTAATGATCTCAATCTAATCTTTGCTGCCCCTAAGTTACTTATTTCATCTATTTTTAAATTAGTATATATTTTACCATAACTTGATAATATTTCATTTACTTGATCTGTGGTCACTGCATCTAATCCGCATCCAAAGGAATTTAATTGTACCAATTCTAGATTTTTATGTCTTCCAACATAATCAGCTGCTCTGTATAGTCTCGAATGATAAGTCCATTGGTCTAATACCCGTATAGGTCTATTAACTTTTCCTAAGTGTTCTACACTATCTTCTGTGAGTACAGCCATGCCTAAAGAAGTAATTAGCCCAGGTATCCCGTGATTAATTGCAGGGTCAATATGATAAGGCCTACCTCCTAAAACTATAGCTTTCAGCTTGTTTTCCTTTAGATATTCTAGTGTTTTTTCTCCCTTTAATCTTATATCTTTTTTGTATCTTTCAAATTCTTTCCAAGCAAGATTTACAGCATTTCTTATTTCTCTTATTGTAATATCAAAACCCTTAAAACAATTAAATATCTCTCTTGTTAGGCTTTTTTTATCATCAAAACTAAGAAAAGGGTTTAAAAACAATATATCTTTTTCCTTTAATTCTTCAATATTATGCTTAATTACTTCTGGATATCCAACAACTACCGGACAGTTCAAATGATTATCAGTATCTTTATCTTCTTGTTCCTCATAAAACACTGAGGGATAAAATATAAAATCTATATCTCTTTCTATTAAATCCATTATATGGCCATGCACCATTTTAGCTGGATAACAAGCCGTCTCACTAGGTATTGAACTAAGTCCATCTTCATAGACTTCCCTAGTAGAATCCTTTGATAATTCAACTTTAAATCCTAAGCTTGTAAGTAGGGTATGCCAAAATGGATAGTTTTCAAAAATATTTAGGACCCTTGGTATGCCTACCCTGCCTCTATAGGCTTTATTTAAAGGTAAAGATTTATAGTCAAATGTTCTCTTGTATTTATATTCATATAGGTTAGGTATAGTAGATTCTTCTGTTTTAACCCCTGCCCCTTTCTCACATTTATTGCCTGTAATATATTTCCCTCCATCAGGGAAGATATTTACTGTAAGACCACAGTTGTTCCCACATCTACCACAATTTGTCTTTATAGTCTTATATGAAAACCCTTCAAGTTCATCCTTTTCTAAGATAGTAGATTGAAAACCTTCTTCATAATGTTCCTTACTTATAAGTGCAGCACCAAAAGCCCCCATTAAACCTGTTAAGTTAGGTCGAATAGCTTCTCTGCCTGATATTAATTCAAAGCTTCTTAGTATTGCATCTCCATAAAGAGTCCCGCCTTGAACTACTATCTTTTCCCCTAGGCTTTTAGGGTCTCTTACTTTTATTACTTTTTGAAGTGCATTTTTTATTACAGAATAAGCAAGTCCGGCTGATATATCTCCAATAGTCGCCCCTTCTTTTTGTGATTGTTTTACCATTGAGTTCATAAATACAGTACATCTAGAACCTAAATCTACTGGATTTTCTGCAAACAACCCGGCTTCTACAAATTCTGCAACATTCATATTCACTGATTGAGCAAAGGTTTCTATAAATGAACCACATCCAGATGAGCAAGCTTCATTTAATAAGATATCATCTATTACCCCATCTTGTATTTTCATAGACTTCATATCTTGCCCACCTATGTCTAGAATAAAATCTAAATCTGGCTGAAATAAACTAGCCCCTTTATAATGAGCTATGGTCTCTACTTCCCCCATATCTACATTTAAAGCAGCCTTTATAAAGTCTTCGCCATACCCAGTTACACATGAATATGTTAGTGGGATATGTGGAAGTTTTTCATATATATCCTTCAATATATAAATAGATTGATCTAGGGGTTTCCCCTTATTGTGTCCATAATATGAGTATAACACCTTATTGTTCTCACTAATTACAACTGCCTTAGTTGTAGTAGAACCCGCATCTATGCCTAAATATGCTTTCCCACTATAATCTTCAGGATCAACGGTATCTATCTTATGTTTATTATGTCTTTCTTTAAACTCCAAGTATTCCTCTTTATCTTTGAAAAGTGGTGGAAGTTTTTTTATAGAATTTTTTCCTGTGGAATTCTTATTATCTAATCTTCTTTTTAAATCCTCAAAGGACAAAACCTTTTCCTCCGCCGAAGATATTGCTGCACCAATTGCAACATATAATTGAGAATTCTTTGGGTAAATTATATCTTCTGGTCCTAATTTTAGTGTCTCAATAAACCTATCCCTTAAGGCAGAAAGAAAATGTAATGGACCTCCTAAAAACGCAACTTTTCCCCTAATTGGCCTACCACAGGCTAAATTTGATATTGTTTGATTGACAACTGCCTGTAATACAGAAACACTAATATCTTCCTTTGAAACACCCTGATTTATTAAGGCTTGTATATCTGTTTTTGCAAAGACTCCACATCTAGACGCTATGGAATAAATGGTCTTATGATTTAAAGCATAATTATTTAATCCTGCTGCATCCGTTTCTAACAATGAAGCCATCTGGTCTATAAATGCTCCTGTTCCACCTGCGCAAATACTATTCATTCTTTGCTCAAGGGCATCTCCAAAGTAAGTTATTTTCGCATCTTCTCCACCAAGTTCTATCGCAACTTCAGTATCAGGAATAAAAGTTTGAATTCCTTTTGTAGAAGCAACAACTTCTTGAATAAAAGGTATATCCAACCATTCAGTTACAGATAGAGCTCCAGAACCTGTTACCATCATAGTTATACTTTCATTTTTAAATTTTTTATACCCTTCCATAACTATATCTTTAACTGATTTTCTCACATCTGAAAAATGCCTTTTATAACTTCCATGAACTAATTCAAAAGAATTATTAAGGACTACTAGTTTCACTGTTGTAGAACCTACATCTAAGCCAACATGAAATATTGACATTCTCCCATCTCCTTATATATATGTAATTGTATTTTTCTATTCTTAACAATAATTATATAACATTTCTCATTATAAGTAAATCTTGATGCCTCTGATACCAAGATATTATAACTATATTAATATCTTAGTATCAAAGTATTATCTTCTATATTTGTATTTTATCTAGTTCTGCTAAATTATATTTATATATTATATCTATTAACTTTATAGGATAGTTTGGGTCTGTTGCATACCCTGCTCTTTTAATAGCCCAAGCCCCTTTGGTATAGTCATACATTACTTCCGTAAAAGGCCTATATCTTTCTGCATTTAGGAGTAAATCTTTATGACTTTTCCAGCTCTCATCTAAATTATTATATGCCCTAAAATCAGCATCTATTCTATATGTGACACCATTATATACTTCCCAGGTGTTAGAGGTAACTGAGCCTATTGTCCCTTTACCCTTTATTCCAAATAAATTATTTGATAATAAGCCTGTATATTTATCTACAGGAACACTCTGGCCCCAGCCCGATTCAAGTATAGCTTGTGCTGTTTGTAGTGCTGCTGACATACCAATGTTGTCATAGGTGTCTAGTGCTAACTTTGAGACTAAAGGAATAAACTTTTCCTTTTCAACTATTGCCTTAGGTCCATAAAATGAACCATGGTATACCTTAAACTTTATCTTTTCACTAGAGATTGTATTTCCTTTGTATTGCCCAATAACCTCTACTATCATATTATCTTTATCTGCTGAAAAGGGACTGTATATAGCCTGGTTATTATCTCCATTTCCCTCTATCTCTCTTTTATTATTAGTATTAGGATCTGAAATAATATATTTCACATTGTCTAGTTTTACATTGCTTTTCATACTTAACTCCGTATCTTTATTTACTACTTGGCCTGGTCCTATCCCCTCTAAAAACAAGCTTGGTTTTCCATCTACTAGAACTTTAATTGGTTTACTTTCATAGGTTTTGCCTCTAGCTGTCACCCTTACAAACAATTCTTTATTCCCCGAATCATCCGGACTTGGGTTCCATTTATAACCACCATATGGTATTTTCCCTATTGTAGATATATGACCGGTTTTAAGGTCTCTCATTAAATATTCTGTTTCACTTACATCAAAATTTCTATTGGCTAATAGATTTATTTCCTTATCTATTGTCATATTTTCTTTTACTCCACTAAGAGTAAGTATTCTTTCCTTATTTACTGTAACTTTTATTGGGCTACTATAATAAGGCTTGTCCATTTCATCATATGCAACAGCCCTTATGGAGTGACTTTTATTATCATTCATCATAGGATTCCATGTAAATGTTCCTAGGGGATCCGTTAAATCACTTAATATTCTCTTTTCATTTCCAAATTCATCTATCTCAGTTATTTCATATTTCACATATAATGGCAAGAAGTTTGTTTTAGTGGATAAATTAACTGTAGACTTTATAATATCATCCTTATTTATGCCTAATAGATCTACTTCAGGCTTCACTTTTATCTCAATTGGTATTGCATCCCCATCTATATACTCTCCATTTTTATTATATACAATAGCAAGTAATATCTTATGTCCATTATCTATTATCTTTGGAATATAAGTATATCCTTTAGTGATATCCCTTCCCTTGTCTATAATAAATCCACTAGTGTCTCCTTTTTCAAGTAAGAAAAATTGAATTTCACTACCCTTTTCATATTCCTTTTTCGTACTTATTTGAAGAGTGGTTTTACCCTTTATTATTTCACCTTTATTATGACTAATAATTTTAATATTTGCTGCGGAATTTTCTTCTGTTTTCTTATAATTGCTTATATAAATATTCTTTTCCTCTTCATTCCATTCTGCACAAATATTTAGTCCCTTGCTAATAGCATTTAAGGGTACATATGCCGTTGGATTTCCATCTTCCTCTGTGTTAACTAATCTAGATACTACTTCACTTAATTCATATTCTTCTCCATTATTATAATTTATTAATCTGCTATTCATTTTAAATAATATAGAGTTTCCATCCTTCTCTACTAAGAGAGTTTGTTCACCATGATTCCAAGTAGTATTGGCTCCTAATTCCTCAGATATTAGGTCTCCAGGCACAAGAAGACAATTGTTTTTTACTATTGCCATATTCATAGAAATTACATCTGGAAGACTGATTACCTCATCATCATTTGCTTCTTCCCTATCCTTATTATTATTTATTTCATCATTGTTTTCTTCCTCATCAATTTCTATTGGATTTAAGGTTTCCTGATTGTCTGGTTCTTTTTTACAGCTAGAAAGCAAGCTAATAGCAAATACCATTGTAATTAGTAATATCCTTGTTTTAAATTTCATAAATTGCCCCTTTCCATTTATTTAAATATAATTGATTGTTTAAGTTATAAATTCGACATTTTGTCCTAATCTATATCAATTATAACACAAGCCTATGAAAATATTAAGAGACCTGGCTTCCCAATTAAATCCTATTATAAAAGCCAGATAACTATTTTACTAGGAATCTGGCCATTCTTATATATATACATCTATGTCTGTGTTTTATTATTTCTATATTTATTAAATACGAATTCTTTTATCTAGGTAAACTATATTCCCACCTTGTCTAATTCATATAAATTTCTTGAATTTATTATTCTTATTAATTTAAGAGCATAGTCTGGGTCAGTTGCATATCCAGCTCTTTTAAGTGCCCATGAACCTTTTGTATAGTCATACATTACTTGTGTAAATGGTTTGTATCTTTCACCATTTAGTAGAAACTTTCTATGATCTTTCAAACTCTCATCTATAGTATTATAGGCCCTAAATCCTGCATCTATTCTATATTCCTGACCATTATATACCTCCCAAGTATTTGAAGTAACTGACCCTATCCCATCTTTTGACTTTATCCCAAATAAGTTATTTGACAATAGACCTGTATATTTATCTACAGGAACACTTTGCCCCCAACCAGTTTCAAGTATAGCCTGGGCCGTTATAATTGCTGCTGACATTCCTGTTTCTTTAAAAGAATTTACTGCTGGTTTAGATACTAAAGATAAAAATTCATCCTTCTCAACTATTGGCTTGGATCCAAAAAATTCTCCATGGTAAACATGAAACTTTATCTTATCACTAGATATTATCTTTCCCTTGTACTTTCCTTGTGCTTCTACAATCATATTGGATTTATCAGTCTCTCTAGGACTATATATAATTTCATTACTTTCTCCCTGGGGAGTTAATTCCTGTTTTTGACCAGTATTGGTATTTGTAATTATATACTTTATATTATCTACTTGTACATTGCTATTTATATTTAAGCTAATGTTTTTATTTGTAATTTGTTCTTGCTTTATACCTTCTAAAAATATCTTTGCTTGTCCATCTACTTCAACCCTAATAGGATTACTTTCATAAGTCCTACCCCTATCAACTACCTTTACAAATAATTCTTTTGTTCCTGAATCATCTGGACCTGGGTTCCATTTATAATCACCATATGGCATCTTTGCTAAGCTAGACACCTTACCAGTTTTTACATCTCTAATAAAGTATTCTGTTTCACTTACATCAAAGTTCCTGTTGGCAATAAGATTTACAGCCCTGTCTATTACCATATTATCCTTTACCCCACCAAGAGTAAGTGCTCTTTCCCTATCCACTCCCACTATTATTGGCTGGCTATAATAAGGATTTTCCTCTGCATCATATGCAATGGCTCTTATGGAATATACTCCATTATCCTTCATAATAGGATTCCATGTATATGTTCCTAAAGGATCATTTATATCAGTTAATATTTCCTTGCCTTCCCCTACCTCAACAAGCTTTTTTATTTCATATTTCACATATAAAGGAAAAAAGTTTGCCTCAGTAGATAGCTTGACTGTTCCTTTTATTATATCGTCCTTATTTACACCTGATAAATATACCTTAGGCTCTACTTTAATCTCAATAGGTATTGCATCACCATCTAAGTATCTCCCGCTTTTATCATATACCCTAGCGACTAATATCTTATGTCCATTATCTTCTATCTTTGGCGTATAAGTATATTTACCACTTATATCATTTCCTTTTCCTATAATAAAACCATTTGTTTCTCCTTTTTCCAATAGAAGAAATTCAATATAAGTATCTTCTTTATATTCTTTTTCCGTGGCTATTTGAATGCTAGTTTCTCCATTTATCTTTTGATTTCTATTTTGACTAATTATTTCAACAGCTGATATTGCTTCTTTATCTACTGCTTTATTAGAATCTATATAAACATTACTTTCTTCTGGGTCCCAACCTACTCCTATATCTAGTGCATTGCCTATTAATCTTAAAGGCACATAAGTCAATGTTTCCTTACCAGTATTAATCAACTTAGGCTCTACATCACTTAATTGATAATCTTCTCCTCCATTATAGGTGATTAGTCTGCTTCCTATTTTTAGCAGTATAGAATTAACACCATTTTTTATTAAAACAGTTTTATCATTGCCATTCCAAATAACCTCTGCTCCTAATTCTTCTGAAATAAATCTAACAGGAACAAGAGTCCTCCCATTTTCAATTACAGGCATAGCTTTGGAAGTTATGTCCTTATCATTTAAAACTAAACTTAAAGTCTTTGACGCTTCCAGCTTTTCTACAGATCCCATAAGACTTATACTTGTCAATAGTAATACAATTAAAAATATCTTTATTTTTGATTTCATAATATTTCTCCCTCCAAATTTAAGCATTAATTAGATTATAACATAAAGTAATTGGAATGATAAGAGGTCTTCTTTCCCAATTAAATCCTATTATAAAAGCCAGATAACTATTTAATTAGGAACCTGGCAATTTTTATATATTTATTCAGAAAATAAGTTATCAAATTTATCTTGAATCCTTTTCCTTCTAATTTCAGTTTCCTCTTTATCAATTGTAATATTGATAAGGTCTCCTTCTTTAGCATCAGGAGGTAAGAGTATCTTCGGCATATCCGCCATTTCTTTATTTTCTAACTCTACAAGAGCATAATCTCCTTCAAACCTATCTATAATAAATTTCACCATAACCCTCTCCCAGTCTTTATCCTTAGATATTTAATTATTGCCATCTATCTCTTTAGTAAAACTAATTATATCCCCATCACTTATAGCTATTATGGTTCCATCTAGGTCTGTTCTATATACTTGAACTTTCTTCATCTCTAGCCTATCTAATACCACTGTATCGGGATGTCCGTACCTATTGTCTATTCCCACAGTAATTACTGCATATTTAGGATTTACAGCATCTAGGAAGTCTTGGCTAGTTGATGTATCGCTACCATGATGTCCTGATTTCAGAAGGTCAGATTTTAATATTTCTTTGTTTTTATCTAACATTTCTCTTTCTGACATTGCCTCTGCATCTCCGGTGAATAAGAAAGTATTTTTTCCATTAACAAGCTTTGCAACCACTGAATAGTTATTTATATTACTATACTTTTCTTCAACTGGTCCAAGTATTATTACTTCAGCCCCATTTAAATCATAAGTTTGCCCTGGCTTAGGTTTTGTTATGGACAAGCCTTTTCTAGCTATACTATCTAATACATCTTCAAAAGTCTTTGTTGTTGATATCTTATTTGGCATTATAATTGTTCCTATATCAAAGGCATCAATTACATCATCTAGTCCACCTATATGGTCTGCATGAGGATGAGTTCCTATGATATATTTCAATTTTTTTATGCCCTGGCCCTTTATATAGTCTACAACTCTTTCTCCATCCCAATTGTTGCCAGCATCAATAAGCATGGATTCATTGCCCTTTTTAATTAATATGGAATCTGCTTGACCTACATCAATAAAATGAACTTCTAAATCAAAATCGTCAATTTTAACAATTTCTTCTGCAAGAGATTTTAAAATTACACCTTCAGCAACCAGTTTTTCTAACAAAGTCATGGATTGGTCTTTTATATTAGTTTGTAAGGTAAGCATACTTATCTTTGCCACATGGTCTCTTAAAAATACATTTGACCCTATCTCCTTTACATCTTCAGCTGTTAGAAGTTCTATTTCCTTGGCAAAGTTAACAGCCTCTTCATATGCAAAATCACCCTTACTATCATCATAACCTAAGGCGCGTAACATAAATGTCAAATAAATCTTAGCATCTACATTTCTTTTAGAACCGAATAAATCTTTGCTTACACCTTTTGTTAATCCAGTTTTATAAGCATAGTCCACGTAAGCTTTTGCCCACTCAGGAACATCTGTAAAGGGGCTAGGTTCATTCATTGACTCTCTAGCGTCTTCTTCCTTGCCCAGTAATCTAATAAGCATTACAAGACCTTCTATTCGAGTTGCTTGCCTTTCTAGTTGAAAGTCCCCGTTGTTACCTATAAAAATCCCTAAAGGCTTAAGTTTCTCTGCATCTTGTAAATAATCGCCCTTTCCGCCAGCTAATACTGGAGTAAAAGATGTCAATATTATAAGCAATACTAAAATCATACTTATAAATCTTTTTTTCATTATTAAATCCCCTCTCTTTAAATTATATCAAAGAATAAGCAATTTTTCTCTTAATTTGCATTATAAGTCAAGAAAAAAATTGCTAAATAGAATATTTCAACCTGTCTATCTATTGTTTATTATAGTAAGCCTCTTTGAAGAGTGTTCCATCCATATAGTCCTCCTGTATGGATAAATAATATGTTTTCGTGTTTTTGAAAACTACCTTTTTTAATCTCTTGAACAAGACCAAACATGGCTTTCCCACTATATACTGGGTCTAATATTACACCTTCCAATTGTGCTATATGTTGAATGAAATGAATTTCTTTTTCTTGACTTAGGGCATATCCCAGACCAGGATATCCATCAATTATATCTATATCATTTCTATCTACACTAATTATTTTACCTGCATAATGAGCTATCTCTCCTAATAAGTCTTCAACAACCTTTTGAAAGTGTTCTTTACTATCGCAAACATTTATACCATAAATAGTAGAAGGATTATCACTAACATAGTTCTCGTAATATAACCCTGCATATGTTCCCCCAGAACCTACTGCTAAAGCTATAGCATCAAATTTTACACCTAGTTCCTTCTCTTGTTGAATAATTTCCTTCATAGCATTTACATAACCCAATGATCCAATGCCATTAGATGCTCCTTCAGGTAATATATATGCCTTATGTCCTTCTTTGGCTAATTCGTCCTTAATGCTATTCATGATCTCTGCTCTATTGTTTTTATACTCATCAGGTGTAACAAATTTAATATTTGCTCCTAGAATTTTATCTAAAAAAAGATTGCCCTCTAGGTGGCTATCCTTACTTCCCCTTAATACTAAATAAGAACCCATACCTAATTTAGCTGCTACAGCTGCAGTAGATCTTGCATGATTTGATTGTAACCCACCACATGTAATTAAGTAATCACACTTATTATCCATAGCTTCTTTTGCAGCATATTCCAGCTTTCTTACTTTGTTCCCGGATACTTCAGTTCCTGTCTGATCATCCCTTTTAATATAAATGTTTTTGCCTAATTCTTTGCTTAATCTTTCCAATTTTTCTATTTTTGTTGGTAAATTGGCAATTTGTATCCTATTGTTTATACTCATATAACCGCCTCCTCAATTATTCAGATTAACTTAACTAATATTTCATATATTTAATTTTGCTATTTTCCCGTAAACTTAGCTATTCTATTTCCCTCTAAATCCAAATGCCTTATTAATGTCTTTATTCTATCAAAGATAGCAAATAGTTTCTATCTTTATATTAAGATACAACTAATAACTTTAATTTTCATATAAAAAACTCCCAGTATAAAATTTTATAACCTTTAAACCAGCAGCACTACTTATAATATAACCCTTGCTCCGTCTAAGTCTATTTCTAAAACTTTTACCTGCCAATTATAATCAATAGATTCTAGGTAGCTTTCCATTTCCTTTTTAAAACTACTATCACTTTCACTTATAATTGCCATGATAGTAGGCCCTGCACCACTTAAATATGCTCCTGAAGCTTTTAGTTCATAAATCTTATTTATAACTTCATCAAATCCCTTTATTAATTTACTCCTATAAGGTTGATGTAAATTATCTTTTAATCCAGGCTTTAATAAATCAAATCTTCCATTGGATAGTGCTGAAATAAGTAAAGAAACCCTACTTACATTTTCTACAGCAGCTTTATAGGGAATACTTTGTGGTAAAACTTCACGAGCTCTTTTTGTAGATACCCTAAAATTAGGAATTATAGCGACAAATTTTAGCCCCTTAGCTATGTCAATTTTGTTATAATAAATACTTTCATCTTCCATCAATGATGACACAAATCCTCCAAACAATGCAGGTGCTATATTATCTGGATGACCTTCAATCTCTGTAGCTAGGTTAAAAATACTATCTATGGATAAAGGGCAACCGGCAATCTTATTTGCACCCATTATACCACCCAGTATGCATGTACTGCTACTTCCGAGACCTTTAGAAACTGGAATATTTGCTTCAATACTTATCTTTATTCCTTTAGGTTTATAGCTTATATATTCAAATGTCTTTAACATTGA
This sequence comes from uncultured Tissierellaceae bacterium, assembly GCA_964637035.1. Classification (GTDB taxonomy): domain Bacteria; phylum Bacillota; class Clostridia; order Tissierellales; family Tissierellaceae; genus CAZMMV01. Next base: position 26,448 of record CAZWTU010000005.1, on the reverse strand, counting down.
AGTATATACTAAATTATCTTTATCCTCTTCACTATTTAACGCTCCTATTATTTCTAAACCCTCTGATGTTTCTTCGAATGAAAATTTATTATACAAATTTAATGCTATACCAAGACTATCAAAGCCTGGTCCTAAGTTTGCACTTGTAGCTGGCACCCTGATATTAATCATCAATATCACCTATCTTTAAAATCTTCAATACCATTTTCTTCATATCTTCTTTATTACAATTGCTTTGGTGAATTATCTTTTTTTCTTTTAGTTTTAAGATGTTTAAGGGTACCCTTAAATTTGTTTTCCCCCCAAGATCCTCTATTATATGAAAATCATCTTTATTATTAGTATTTATACCAATTGAATTTGCAACTTTCTCCCCAAACTTAAATGGACTAGCAGTTGATACTATTATAGTCTTAGTCTTGTCTTTTGTCTCTAGCTTATATTTTTTGTAAGCACTATCTGCAACTGCTGTATGGGGATCTATTAGATAATTATACTTTTCAAATGTTTCTTTAATAGAGGCACTTATCTCTTCTTCCCTAGAGAAATATCCTTTGAAATCCTTTAAATTTAAATCTTTTATTTTATATTGTCCTAGATTATCTAACTTTCTCATATTGTCTTTTATTTTAGTATCATCTCTATTATTTAAATGAAATAAAAGCCTCTCTAAATTAGAGGAAACTAGTATATCCATGGAGGGAGAAGATGTTAATTTAAGTTTTCTTTGTCTATCATAAGTTCCAGTATTTATAAAATTAGTTAGGATGTTATTTTCATTAGATGCACAAATCAACTTATTTACTGGTAACCCCATTTCTTTTGCATAATAACCAGCTAATATATTTCCAAAGTTTCCAGTAGGAACTACGAAGTTTACCTTTTCATTGTTTTTGATTTTATTTTCTTTCAATAATTTAAAATAACTATAGAAATAATATACTATTTGAGGTACAAGTCTACCTATATTTATCGAGTTTGCCGATGATAATTTATAGTTATAAGCATCTAAAATATCTATAAATCCACTATCATTCATAATTTCTTTTACACCACTTTGAGCATCATCAAAATCTCCATTTATAGATACTACAAATGTATTACTTCCTTCTTGTGTAATCATCTGTCTTTTTTGTATACTACTCACACCATCTTCGGGGAAAAACACTATTATTTTAATCCCACTTACATTGGCAAAGTTCTCTAATGCAGCTTTCCCTGTATCACCAGATGTAGCCGTTAAAATAACTATTTCCTTATTTTCACCTGTATTTTTTATAGATTCTTTTAATAAATATGGAAGTATAGACAATGCAATATCTTTAAATGCAAAAGTTGGACCATGAAATAATTCCAAATAGTGTAGTTCTCCAGCTTCTACTAATGGAACTATCTCTTTTCTACTAAACTTTTCATCATATGCTTTGTTTATTGAGTTCACAAGGGAATTTTTATCTAAATCAGAAAAAAACTCTTTCATGATTTCATAAGATAATTCTCTGTAACCCATGTTCATCAAAGAATCTATCCTATTGATTTTCGGTATTCTCTCTGGTACAAATAATCCCCCCTCCTCTGATATTCCTTTTATAATGGCTTCACTTGAGGAAACACTATTATTTTTGTTTCTAGTACTTATATATATCATCTTTTCACCCCTAATCAAGAATTCTGGCTATGAAATATTTATCTTTTCCGATGCCCAAAGATGATAGTATGCCTATTATCTTCTTGAATTCTATTTTCTCTGTTATTATAGCTATGCTTTCTCCTTTAAATAATAACTCTTTAGATATATCTTCAACTGATTGATGTATCTTTTCTTCCGATTCAGAAACTCTTAGGTAATATGATCCACTTAATTTAGAATTATTATTTTTAAGAACCCTATCCCCTAATGGATTATGTTTTCTATCTAAATTTAATGCAATGTCTAATACATCCCTTAAAACTCCATCTCCAGTAGGAAACTTCCCAGCTCCACCACCATAAAACTTGAGTTCTCCTACACTATCACCTTTGAAACTTATGGAATTATATGCCATGTTTACCCTCGCAAAATATGAATCTGACCTTACTATTGTAGGAATTACCACTGCATTGTAACCATCTTCAGATTCTATTACTTCCCCTATTAATTTTACTGTAGATTCCATAAGCTTAATCTGTTGTACATCAAAGGAAGTAATTCTCTCAATGCCTTCAAGTATAATATCCTTTTCCTCAATCTTACCTTGTAAAGCCAAGCTTCCTAATATTCTAAGCTTCCTAAGGGTATCCTCTCCTTCTACATCTGCACTTGGATCCATTTCTGCGTATCCAAGTTCTTGGGCTTCTTTTAATACTTGATCATAGTCTAAACACTCAGTAAACATTTTAGTAAGGATATAGTTACAAGTACCATTTAATATCCCTTGAACCTCAGATATTTGATTTAATATTAATTCTTCTTTAAGGGGCTTTAGTATTGGGATACCACCTCCCACACAAGCTTCATATAAAAAGGATACCCCTTTTTCAGCTGCTAGACTAGATAGCTCTTCAAAATATTTTGATACTACAGCTTTATTAGCAGTAACTACGGATTTTCCCTTGTTTAGAGCAAGTTTTATATATTCATAACTTTGTTCCAAATCACTAGTTACTTCAACTATTATAGATATTGCTTTATCATTTAAAATATCTTTAAAATCAAGTGTTAAATTAGTCGTATTTAAATCTATACCCCTCTTTTTACTAATATCTTTTACCAGTATTTTTTTTATATTTATTTCTTGTCCCAATAATTCAAGGACCTCTGTTTTACGGTTTTGTAAAATCTCAACAACTCCAGTGCCTACTGTCCCAAGTCCTAATAGTCCTATGTTTATCATGTTTTTTCCTCCTACAAGTCCTGTTAATCCAACTACTGCCAGGTTATATTTTTTCATATTGATTTCCTTCACTATACATTATTTTCAAAAATCTTATAAATTGACGATATTGATTTATCAAAATCTATATTTTCAACACCTATTATTATATTCAGTTCACTAGAACCCTGAGTTATCATCCTAATATTTATCCCTCTATCAGATAAAGCTGTAAATATTTTAGCCGAGATCCCTTTAGTCCTAATCATCCCCCTACCAACCACAGCAATAAGTGCCATATTAGGGTAGGATATTATAGAATCTGGATTACAGTATATTTTTATTTCTTCAATAATTTTATCTAATTTGGAATTCAACTTAGAAGCTGAAACTATTACAGATATGGAGTCTATACCCGACGGCATATGCTCTATGGATATATCGTTAGTCTCAAATACGGTTACCAACTTTCTTAAAAAGTCCTTTTCAGATATCATACGAGTTTTCTCAATAGAAATAACTGTAAAATCCTTTTTCCCAGCAATTCCTGTTATAGTTTCTTTGTGTGTTACAGGATACAAATCGTCAACTATTTTTGTTCCTAGATGTTCTGGAAAGTTTGTGTTTTTTATATGTACCACTATACCTTTGTTTTTAACCGGAAACAAGGACTCTTCATGTAGTACTGGTGCCCCCATATAAGAAAGCTCCCTGAGTTCTTTGTAGGTAATTATTTCAATAGGCCTGGGTGAATCTACTATTCTTGGATCTGCCATAAGAAATCCTGATACATCAGTCCAATTTTCATAGAGTTTAGAGCTTAAAACACTGGCAACTATAGCCCCAGTTATATCAGAACCACCCCTGCTGAATGCAACTATATCCCCATCTAGATTTCCACCATAAAAACCAGGAATAACTAGCTTAGAAGTGTTCTTTAATCTATCTTTCATTTTTATTTCAGTAGATTTAGAATCAAGTTTACCTTTTTCATCAAATGTAATAATATCTTTAGCATCTATAAATTCGAAATCTAAAAAATTTGATAATATTATAGCATTTAAATATTCACCCCTACTTGCAGTATAATCTTTAGAAGCTCCATTTTGAATTTCTACTCTTATAGTGTCTAAGGTTTCTTGTAGATTAATCTTTAGTTCTAAATCCTTACAAATATTTAAAAATCTCTCCTGGATAATATTGTATACATCATCAATACTTAATCTATGTGAAGCAAGTTGATGGCACATATATAAAAGATCTGTAATCTTATGATCATTTTTATGGGCTTTTCCTGGTGCTGAGGCTACTATATGTCTTCTATTCTTATCTGATTTTATAATATTCTTTACCTTTAAAAATTGTCCACTATCAGCTAATGAACTACCTCCAAATTTTGCTACAATTATATCTCTCAATTATATCCCTCCTAAAAATAAATATAAAAAAACACGCGTCCAAAATAGGACGAGTGCCATTCCCCTCGTTTCCACCCAAATATTAAAGTAGTATAGCCTTAACGCAGCTAACGCATGTCCCTAATAATAGTTCAGGATTGGACTCATAGGTGGTTTTCAACCAAGTGTATCAAAGAAGTCTTTCAGTCTGTGAACTTCTATCCCTATTGACCATTATTGATTTACTCTTCCTATTCAAAGTCTTTTTAATATTTTAACCTAGTAGTGCATTAATGTCAAGAATTGTTATCTATTATTCTACTATATATTGCAATATAGATTGTTTATAACAGATACTATGAGCAATACTACAAGCCCAAACTTTATTTGTCCCCCATTAAGTCTTGTAACAATTCCTCAATATCAGTATCTTCACTTACATTATTTCTTTTCAAAGAAAAAAGTGACTGAGGAAGTCCTTTAATGATACGATTATTTCCCTTTTCAATGGTAAATGTACTTTTAATCCCCATCTCAGATAATAACACCTCTGTATTCACATCTTTCTTACCTAATGGATAAGCATAGATTTCAACATTGCCAAGACCCAATTTGCTGTATAATAAATTAAACTTATTAATGTCATCTTTAAAAAACTGAATATACTCTTCTTCACTTTCTTCCTCTAACTTCAGTGCATTTATTCTGACTCTATCAGATATTTCCTCCAAATCTTTAGATTGATGCATATCATAGCTATGACTTCCTATATCTATCAGGCCTGATTCCACCATTTCTAGCATTTGGTCCATTGTAAAGTGTGGTATTATTGGATTGTTAGTTAACTTGTAAGTATCCTTTCCAACTGAACTAGCTATTACAAATATGCTAGCCTTTTGACCCATTTCTTTTAATATAGGAAATCCTATCTCATAGTTGCTAAGATATCCATCGTCAAAAGTTATCATAATTGGATTATTTGGAAGTTGCTCTCCTTTTGTAACATAGTCAGATAAATCCTTGTAATTTACAGTATTATAATTATTATCTTTCAAATATTTCATAGTATCATAAAATTTAGATTGTGATATAATTGAAGTGTTTGTCACTTCATCCGAGATATGATGGAACATTAAAATTGGAATATCTGATTCAAATTGCTCAGATTTATAGATTTCATCTTTTCCCGTAAAATCCTTTGTTGTCCTAATATCTCCCTGTTTTACAAAGCTACCAAAGTTTTCAGGAATATAAACTTCATGGTCACCGTATATTTTCCCTAAAATCATATGTCCCACAGAATTCCTATAATGACTTTCATCATAGAAATACCTAGGGTCTTTGCTAATATTACTATAGGTAAAATCCCAGTAATCAGTGATTTTACCAAGTTCACTAAAAAATAAGTCTATATCATCTTCCATATAAATATTAAGTTCATCAATATACATAGGATACATCAATACTGTTAATTTGATATTGTTGCCATCACATATCTTTTTTATATCAGATATAGCGGCCATAGATTCGTTTATACTTCCAAGCTTTCTTACTGATTTCTCTTTTCCAAAACTAGGAAAGTCTTGTAAATATAAGTTAAGATCATCTATATATTCTATATCACGAATTGATTTGTCATATTCACCTGTTTCTGGAATAAAAACATCATGAGCTTCTTGAAAATAACTATTATTATAATAAGATTTAATTTTATCTATTCCATGATTAGGATTTGCAAATAAATAGCTTGACCAAAATGATATAAAGGAAGTATTCTCCACCTTGTAATTCATTTTGTAATTCAAACTGTCATTATCCTTGTTATAATCCAAGGCACTACTAAAACTAATTGGTAAAAGGATTTCCTGTACTTCATAGTTATCTACAAGATATCTCACTGTATTTAAAGAATCTAACATATCAGCACCATAATAAAATAGGTTGAAATATTCTTGTTTGCTATATTCATTTATACTGGCAACTGGTATGGCACTTGCACCTGAAGAACCTATAATATAAGAATTATATTTGTTATGATTACTATCTAAATAGTTAATCTTTGCCGTACGAGGGTTACTTGTAAAATTATATGACATCCAGTTAAAACTTTTATCAGAAAACACACCAAAAGGGTCTGTATAGTAGTTAAAAGCTGAAATAATCATAGCAATAAGTATAATTATTAAAACTGTAGAAATAAGAAATTTTTTTGAACTCATCTAAACCCTCCTCAATATTGCATATAAATAAATTCACTGGAAGTAAATCCTCTGGCATAAATTCCGAAATAAGTGAATAAACTTAAAAATATAAAAACACATATTAATTGGAATAACATTGATTTCTTTTCAAATTCTTTTCTAATAGATATTCCTCTTTCATTGTTAATTCCAACATAGGCTAAGCAAATTACCCCGAAAATTAATATTATAAAATCTAATTTGTTTAAACCTAGGTTAAAAAATGTATTACTAAATAAATCCATAAAATTAAAGTCTACAAAGGTTCTTTTTAGCATAGATAATGCTTCTCTTAATGATTCTGCCCTTGATAAATACCTTCCTATGGAAACTAATATTAATGTCCGTATTATTTGGAATAGTTTCCATCCACGGCTTTTAACTTTAATTTTGAAAATGCGGTTTAATCGCCTGAAATAGTCTGCAAAAAATAAGGCTCCTGATATCAATATGCCATGCCATATACCAAAAACTACATATTTCATGCTTGAACCATGCCAGATTCCTACAATAATATATATGATAAAGGTGGATATAGACAGTGTTAGCATTTTCCCTTTTTTTGCACCTAATACTTTTCTTGTAGCTTTGTTTATTTTAGCCATATTCTTTGAAAGTGATAGTGGATAAAACACATAATCCCTCATCCAAGTTCCCAGGGTTATATGCCACCTTCTCCAAAAGTCAGCAACTGAAGTTGCCAAAAAAGGTTGGTTGAAATTCTTAGTCAATCTAACACCCAAAACCTGTGATATTCCACTTACTGTGTCTATACCCCCAGAGAAATCACAGTATATTTGTACACCATAGATTATAATTGTTGCAAATATAATACTTCCACTATAATCCCAATAATTTCCTATTACATTGGTTACCAAGATAGAAAGCCTATCAGCTATTAGTAGCTTCTTGAAATAACCCCAAAATATTAATTGAACACCATATTTCATCTGGTCAAGATCACAATCTTTCTCTTGGAAGAGTTGTGGTGCAAGTTCATCATATCGGGAGATAGGCCCTTGGATAATTTGAGGGAAATAGGATACAAATAAAGCATATTTGAATATATTTTTTTCTGCTTTGTATTTTTTTCTATAAACATCAATCAAATAACCTGTAGCTTGAAACATATAAAAAGAAATTCCTATGGGAATTATTAGTTGCTTTACAACATTAAAATTATTATTCCCAGTAATGTCAAATAATTTAGAGCTAAATAAATTAAAATATTTAAAAAATCCTAGTATTCCAAAGTTGGTAACCAATCCTAAAGATAAGTATCTCTTTTTTATTTTTTTACACTTCTGCCTTAATAAAATCTTTTCAGAATTATCATTTGTTTCTTTTAAATAATCATCATAATTCTTATCAATATTATATATTTTTCGGGCAATATAATATGTGGTTATAGTTGTAAAGATTAGAAAAATTATATAGTTATAATTTAAATAAGCATAAAAAGCATAACTAGCTAGCAACAAAGAAAGCCACTGGTATTTCTTGTTTATATTGTAGTAAATAATTATTGTAATTATTATAAATAAAATAAAAATCTTAGAAGTAAAAATCATTTATTTACCTTTAACCTTTCATGGTTTTAACAAGAGCCTCTATATCTTGTACTGTATTGAAATTTTCCGGTGTTATACTTTCAGGGCCAAGATCTAGGCCAAAGGCTTCATTTATTTCTAAAATCAAAGTAACTATATCAAATGAATCTAATAACCCGTCTTCTATTAATTTTTCATCCCCACTAATTTCTAAATCTGGTCTAACTTCTTGTAAAGCATTTATTATGATATCTTTAAAATTCATTAGGATCCTCCTTATTAAAGTTAATATATTTTACATCTATTCTTTGAAATATTGTACTGATATCTTTGATGTATAAGTAAATAAGATTTTTTTATAAAAGCCAATGGCTCCTAAATTATTACTACTTACAAAGCACCTAATTGTATTGGTATCTGGAATCCTAAGGCAATATTCAATTATTTGTTTGCCTATACCCATGGATTGATATTGTGATTTTATAACTAAACGTTCAAAAAAGCATATCTTATTTTCTAAGTATATATTTATTGTAGCCATAATTTCATTGTTTTTATCCTTTAAAACATATATCTCTCCATTTTCAATGTTTTTTAACACATCCTCAACTAAGGGTAAGGGGTTTATCCTTAAATCTAAATGATTTGCCCATAAATCAATAATATGGTTTACATCTTTTTCACTGGCCTTTACTAATGGTGTTTTAGATAAAGGTTCTTTTCCTATATTTGATATATCTCTTTCCATTTCCTTATTTGTAGCAAGAAAAGAAAAACCATTTTTTTCTAAAATCCTACCTTGTTCCAAAACCCTGTCTTTACTTTTTCCTAAAAGCTCAACAATACATTTGGCTTTTGGCGTTTTTATATATTCTAAATTCTTATTAATAGCGTAATACATTTGGTACATATCCTCTAGTTCCCTATAAAAACATATTCCACCCTCAATAATTTCATAGTATGGCCTAGCTAATATAAATTTATTTAGAGCTTCACCAAATAAAAAAATATTAGTAGAGTTTAGTGGTCCATAAAGACTTTTTGCCTCCTTAGTTAAAGAAAAATACTCTTCTAGACTTTCAATTCTTTTTAACATTAATAAATGACTCCTTTATAAGTACCCTATCAATCTTACCATTTCTATTAAGAGGCAACTCCTCCACCTGGACTAATTTGTTTGGAAGCATATATTTTGGAAACTTTTCTTTTAAGATAGTATATATGGTTTTATCTAAGTTAGTTTTAGATTGATATGGGACAATTATCTTTTCATTAATATGATCATAAATACAGCATGAAGCTTCAATTCCATCTATTGAATTAAATGCAAGCTCTATTTCATCCATTTCTATAAGATAGCCCATATGCTTTATTTGATGGTCTTTTCTTGAAACAAATACTATATTAGCATTTTCATCATAATATCCCATATCTCCGGTTCTATACATTCGCTCAGGATAAAGTTGATTTAATGGATTTTGGCAAAATACCTGGTTAGTTTTCTCCAAATTTTTGTAATATCCTATTGCTAAGGTACTTCCAATAACACATATTTCACCTAATTCCCCTGGACCTACCCTTTCATTGTTATCTTTTAATAATAAAACCTTTGTGTTTTCAAAGCTTTTGCCTATTGGTAAAACATCTTCATCACTATAACTTTCTTCTACCCTATGAAAAATGCAGTTAAAAGTAGTTTCTGTAGTTCCATATAAATTAACATATAGAGCATCTACACTATTCCTCCAATAATTCAAAACTTTATTTGGCATACTTTCACCTGAAAACATTACTAGTTTTATAAAATCAAGCCTTTTGTTTTTAAATGCATTAAAGTTATATAACAATCTTAATCCAAATGTTGACCAAATCAAGGTGTTTATTTCCTTTGTATTCATATAGTCAATTAGTTTTGTGGGAAATGAAAATAATTGTCTAGGAATAATATCCATCCTAGCCCCATGAAACATAGATATATATATATCTTTAGCAGATATATCAAAATGAAAGGGGGCCTGATTTCCAAATATGCTAGTACTAGCAAAAGTAAACTCTTTAGAAAATTGTTTTACCATATCTAATACTGAAAAATGATCTTTTAAAACAATCTTCGGGTCCCCAGTAGAGCCTGAGGTAGCTATTGCAAACAAAGGATCTGATATGATTTGTTCTTTTCTTACTTTTTCAACAATATCATAATCTATAATATTCTTATCTTTAAGTATTTTATCATAATCTATTACTTTACACTCCACATCAAAGCTATTTCCTGTTTTTCCTGTATCTATTATAAGACCAGGACTTAAATTTTTTATTATCTTGTAAATTCTTTCATCTGGTTGTTTAATATCTATTGGCACATAAAAATTTCCACTATAAACAATCCCCATAAAAGCTATTATGGAGTCTATAGAAGAATCACTTAGTACTAATATTGGTTTATTAGTATTTCCTACTAATTTATATATATATGTACCCACAAGCTGAGATAAATTTAAATAATCCCTATAAGTTATTTCCCTATCACCATCAGATATAGCCAGATTGTTTGGATACTGACTACAAGTGTTTTCAAGCATTTCTAAAATATTTTTCATCACTAATATTTCCTTCTTTCTCCAAATAGTTCATCCTTTGTGTACATTGCAATCTTATACACGTGATCTGCAATTCTTTCAAGATTGCTTACCATATCTATAAACAATACTCCTGAATCAACATCACAGGATCCTTCATTTAATCTTCTTATATGATTTTCCTGAAAAGCTTCGCTGATATGGTCTATTTTATTTTCATATTCAACAATTTTTTCTATGGAATCATAATCTCTTTTCTTAAGAGTTACAATAGTATTTTCAAAAAGCTTAATTATATTTTCTTCAAGTTCCTTTAGCTCGTCATTGGCAGTAGTTGTAAAGGATAAGTTGCCATCTTTTTTCTTATTATATAGTGTACATATTTCCATAATCCTGTCTCCAGATCGCTCAATGTTATTCATACTACTTATCATTGCCGGAACCATCATTGATTGCCCTTCCGTCAATTTTTTTCTTGAGACAGCTACTACATACCTTGTTAAATCTTTTTGCATATGATTTATAGTATCTTCATTGTCCATTATTGATGACATCTTTTTGTCATCCCCAGTATAAATCATGTACATTGCATCTTTAATCATTTGGCTTAGTATTTCTATTCCAACAACAAGTTCCGATCTTGCTGCCTCTAGTGCTGCAACAGGAGTATCTAAGAGTAATTTATCTAATAATATCTTTTTCCCGTTAACTTTATCCTTTTCTTTAATTACTCTATTTAAAAATAAAACATAATATTTGGTTATTGGTAGAAATATTAAGGCATTCATTACATTAAATAATGTGTGTGAGTTAGCCACATATACAGATACATTTGCATCTGCATGAATATAATCTGTTGCCGCAATAACTATCTTTAAAAATATGGGTAATCCTATTAAAGCCACTACCACACCAATTACATTATAGAGGGTGTGGGCCCAAGCAGTACGTCTGGCTTCTATATTTCCTGTCATACTTGCTAGTTGTGCTGTAAAGCACGTTCCTATATTATTTCCTAATATTATAAATATAGCAGATTGTAAATCTAATAATCCAGCTTGACTTAAAATCATAACAAGACCTATAGTAGCAGCACTACTATGAACCATAGCTGTAACAAACATACCTAAGAAAATTCCTACAAATGGTATTGAAGCATAATGAGTAAAGAAATATCTTAGGGATTCACTTTCTTGCATATATGGAATACCAGTATTTAATATTTTCAATCCTAAGAACATCATTCCAAATCCCATAATAGCTTGACCTAAGTACTTTAAATGCCTATTTTTAACCATATGATTTATTGCAAAGCCTATTCCCAATATAGGAAGTGCTATATCCGTTAAGTTGAATTTAAAACTAAAAGCCATCAGTTGTGCTATAACTGTGGTTCCAATATTAGCACCATAAATAATTCCTACAGCTTGAGAAAATTTCATAAGTCCTGAACTTACAAAGCCCACAGTCATAACAGTAACTGCAGTAGAACTTTGAACAATAGCCGTTATAAATATGCCTACTAGAAAGGCACTCCAAACCTTACCTGTTAATACAGTAAGAACTTTTTTCATAGTATCCCCAGATGCTTTTTCCAAACCTTCCCCCATTAATTTTACACCATACATCAATAAGGCCGTACCACCAATTAAGCCAAATATTAGTTCCTGCATTTTGTCCTCCTCCATTAGTTGAATATTAATTTACAATATTATAATTTTAATTAAATTTATATATTCTCATAGATGAATAAATTATATCATAATTAATTATTAAATAATATATGAAATCTAATTCATTTTTGAATATATAGTAAGATATATTTACAAATTTCTTTCATGTTGAATTTTTTCAATTGGTGTAGGTGGATATTTACTTTTGTCAAATTTATAATAATCAGTATACCATTCAGAATACTCCTGCACTTCTTCATCTGTACGCAAAAAACCAATGTATTTATAGCCAATTCTGCTAACCGTTGTGTCAAAATGATACCAATTTCCCTGGATTTTTACTAGGTTCCATGAATGATAACTGGTGTCAGAGTCCCTGTTAACTAAAATATTTTCATAGCCAGCCCTAGTTAGCAAGATTTTAGAAGTGGCGTAATATGTAAAGCAGTCACCAACGCCTTTTTGTATACCACGGGCTGCTTCCTTAATCCAATCAGTCTTATCAGACTTTGGATTATAGTAAATATGCTTTCTAGTCCATTTATAAATTGCCCAAGTCCTTTCAATATCAGTCATATCATCATTAGTAATCTTTGCCAGGACCTCATCAGCTAAGATATTTAATTCTTCTTCTGATACATAATCTTTAGCTTTCTTTACTACTCTAATATTTGATGTTTCCTGTGATCTGTTACCTGAACTATCTATTGCATTGTAAGTTACAGTATAGGTTCCCTCGCTTCTTAAGTTAACCTGACTGCTATCTATTGTTAGCAAGGGATTTTCGTCCCTGTTATCAGTAACAAATACACCTTTTCTGTAAAGAATACTATCTCCAACGAAGACTTCTTGATCCTTAACTCCAAATATTTTTGGAGCTTCTGTGTCTGCCTTTATAATAAGGGATGCTAATAATTCTGTTTTATTTCCACTAGTATCTTCCAGTATTATTCCGATTTCCTGTTCCCCAATTTTCTCATAATCTGGTTCATCTTTAAAATATACCTTTACATCTGTAATATCAACAATATCCCTTACAAAATCTTTGGCTTGCTTTTTATCTTCAGGCCAAGTTTCATGATTCACTATTTTTGCCTTTGGGGGTCTTGTATCGATAATATCTAGATTGGATGTATATATCCTCTTTTTGATTTCTATTTCTATTTCATGGGTATGTGGTGCATCTAAATTGATCCCTTCAATATCTGTTATGTAAGTTCCTTGATATTTATTATCCTTTAAGAAAAGGGACAGGTCTGGCATGTCACTACCAGCCTCTATAGTAATAACATCATTAAGCTTGTTTTCCCGATATATATTAAAAATATATACGAATCCAACTAGGGCCATAAGTGTAGTCATAAAAATTATAATATTCTTTTTCACCGGCCCAATAGCTTTGTCCATATAAAAGTTCCCCCCTGTAGGCAATGCACAATTCATATTAATAAATAGTTTTAATGGTATTCCTTCTTAGTCAAAAAGTAAAATGTAGTGCTGGATTTTTCCAATTTCCTTTATTATATCAGATATCCTATTTACTTTCTATTTTTATATAAAAAGCCACTGGCCTAAAGGCTTATAATCCTTAGAACAGTGGTTTGTTTTTATGGTTTAAGATGTAAACTATATTTCTATTTCCAGTAGAATTGGTGTATGATCCTGTCTTACTCCAGAGTCTATCATCTCAGATTTAAGAACTTTGTCTGCTAGCCTATCACTAACTAACCAATAGTCAATCCTCCAGCCTGAGTTGTTGATTTTACTTGTTTTTACCCTTTGTGCCCACCAAGTATAAATATCTGTAATATCACCATGTATATGTCTGAAGGTATCTGTAAATCCTTTATTTAATAGATTTGTAAAGCCTTCACGCTCCTCATCTGTAAAACCTGCAGACCGACGATTGTTTTGTGGATTTGCTAAGTCTATCTCTTTATGAGCTACATTATAGTCTCCTGTGGCCAAAACTGGCTTGTCTTTATCTAGAGTCTGAAGATATTCAGCATATCTTTCATCCCACACTTGTCTCTCCTTCAGTCTTTTTAGGCCATCTCCAGCATTTGGAGTATATACTTGAGTAAGATAAAATTCTCCAAAATCTAAAGTAATAATTCTTCCTTCTAAATCCATAGTATCTGGCGCCTGGATTTCGGGATAAAAAACTTCGGGACAATACTTGTCCTTATATAAGAACATAGTCCCCGCATAACCTTTTCTAGCTGGCTCCTGGGAGCTTCTCCATACATAGGAGTATCCCTTAAAATACTCGGCCAAATGCTCCATATGCTTTTTACTTGGCCCCTTGGTTGGTAATTTAGTTTCTTGCAAAGCAATTACATCCGCATCCATCTCTATAATTGTATCAATCACTTTCCTTGAAAGCACTGCCCTATTTGAATCACTTGTTAATGCTGCATTTAATGAATCAATATTCCATGAAATAAATCTCAAATTATCTCTCCTTTATAATTTTAACTGGTATTATATATATTTTTTCTTTACCTATATATTTTAATACCCTATAACTCTTATTTATATCAGTTATATAAATTAACATTCACTAGATATTTCCCTAAGAAGAAAAAACTAGACTTCTCCATCTTTGAAGGTAAAAGCTCTTGCCCAATTAGGTCTTTCTAGTTGGTCCTCGTTCTTTCCTATTGATTTTCCAGGAAATCCTTCTATAATACTATTTTCTTCAAACTCATCCCTTTGTTTTATTAAAGAGCCTGCTTTAATTAAGCTGTTTTTTCCTATTATACTATAATCACATACTATTGCACCAGCCTCAACTATGCAATCTCTACCGATAATTGTTCCGTGGATGGTAGAGTTGGGTCCAATAGTAACATTGTCATGGATAATTAATTCATTATCAGGCAATAAATGTAGGACTGAATTTTCTAATATAGTAACATTATCACCAATCTTTATAGGTCCATGGGAATTACCAATGATTCTAACTCCTGAAGCTATATATGAATTAGCCCCTATTACAACATCTCCAGTAATTTCTGCTAAATTATCAATATATGTAGAATCATCCACCTTTGGTAGTTTTCCATTAAATTCATATAGGTTACTCATAGTACTTTTTCCTCCCTCTTTCTCAAATATATTTTCTACAAAGTCATCAAGTGAGATATCATTACTTCTCATTCTTTTGATCATATTTTCATCATTTTCATTTAGATTTCTAATAACCCTGGCTGGCCTACCCACAACTACTGAACGTGATGGAATCACCATATCTTCAGTCACTATGGTTCCTTCACCAAATATACACATATCTCCAATTTTTGAACCTGGTAGAAATATGGTATTATTGCCAATTTCACATAGGTCTCCAATCTCAGCTCCAATGGTAACAGTTTTATGTCCAAAAACAGTTTTGCTGCCTACTTTTACTGGATTTTCCTCTGTCCCTATAACCACTGAGTTTTCTAGTATCCAAGATGTATTTCCTATGGTTACAGAGTCATTATGAGATCTAATAATAGTTCCTTGGGCAATATAGGCATTCTTCCCCAAGCTAACCTTACCAACAATTTTTGAAGAATCATCAATTCTTATATTATTCATTTTAACCTCCTAATTACTTACATAAATTCATATATTAATTGCTATTAACGTCTATAATAAACTATGACTAGCTATTAGCCTATCTTATTTGTATCAAATACCATTCTAAACTAATAGCCCCTTTAGTCAAAGGCTTTAAAAGCTTTAAATAAAGTGGGCTATAATATAATAAAAGTTTTTGCTCCTATCTTAGAAAAACATACATATCATTGTGGTTATTGTTTTAATAGTTTACTTCTTCTTTTAAAAATGTATCATTTCTAAGATCAGTATAAGCTTGTTGTATTTCCTCATTAGTATTCATTACAATTGGTCCCGCCCATGCTATCTCTTCATTTAAGGCTATTGATTTGATGTATAATACTTGGGCAGTTTTATCCCTACTTTTAATATCAACACTGTCCCCATCTGTAAGTTTTACAGCTGTCTTCTCTTTTATTAGGTCATCACCAACATATATCTCTCCGGCAAGGGTAAATAACATTACAGATGCCTTGTTTTCAGTGTTTATTGTAATACTGGAATCTTTCTCAAGATGGATATCATAATAATCTAATGGTAAATGCTCTCCCTTAAATCCCTCAGTTCCTTGGTATGAACCTGCAAGAACTCTGATCTTACCACCGTCAATTTGTACCTCTTGGATTTCATCTCTTCTTATACTATTATAACTAGGTTTGCTCATTTTGTCTTTGGCTGGAAGGTTTAACCAAAGTTGAACCCCTAATAATCTATCTGCAGCAGGAACCTTTTCTTCATGTAGAATCCCTGACCCTGAATTCATCCATTGAACCTCTCCATCCCCTATTGCATCTTCATTACCTAGAGTATCTTTGTGTACCATCTTGCCCTTATATAGGTAGCTTATAGTTTCGATTCCCCTATGTGGATGTATTGGAAATCCTGCAGTATAATCATCTGGGTTGGTACTATCAAAAGAATCCAACATTAAAATAGGGTCAAATTCTTTAGTAGTTTCATGGCCTAATACTCTTACAAGACTTACTCCTGCACCATCAGTAGTCCTAAAACCTTTTACTTGTTTTTTTACTGTTCTTTTCATTTTAACACCTCCATTTCTTTTATTATAACAAATATATTAATCTATTTCTATCTAATCTTAATCTTATGGATAAAAGGTTTAGCATTCTCTAAATTGACCACCTAGTGATATTTAAAGGATCTATACTCTTATATTCATCTTAAGGTTTTTTAAATAATTATTGTTAAGTTTTTTATTATATCCTTACCTTCTTTGTTTATATAATTTTGCGAAACTAAAGGTATCCGTAAAGTCTCCTGACTGACAAATTTTTTGTGTGTTTGCTGTAGCTAAA
Organism: uncultured Tissierellaceae bacterium; assembly: GCA_964637035.1. Classification (GTDB taxonomy): domain Bacteria; phylum Bacillota; class Clostridia; order Tissierellales; family Tissierellaceae; genus CAZMMV01. The sequence goes on along the minus strand of CAZWTU010000005.1, from coordinate 9,238 downwards.
ACTCGCTTCACCTAAAATCCGAGAAAACTTAATATCTTTCTACAAGCTTGGATTATTAATGATTCCTACAAATAACGGGGACTTATCTATACCTGTAATTACAAATATAAAAGGCCTATCTAGTATCATATCTGCCCTGCCTTCAGGCATTGCACTGCCACAATAATCAATTTGAGTAAATGCTGATGCTTCTACTCCTATTTCATCTATTGATATAAAGGCTGATTGTTTTATGTTTGATATGAATAATGGCTTAGTATCTGACAAAGGGGAAAAATCGGCATTTTTTATATCAAAAGCATTTTCTATTCCTAGTTTTCTTGCTAGGTCATTTAATCCTAATTTAGACGAAAAATTAAACTTAGGTATTTTAAATACTACTTCACCGTGACCACTTTTTTCAGATGATAATGAACTTATTGCTTCTTTTAATATTTCAGGATTAGCTACTATATCATGAGGAGATTTATCTTCATCTGGTAGAATAAATATCATACTATTACTATTTTTCATATTTAAGCTTGATACAGTATAGCCGTCACCATGAGCAAAGCCATGACTAGTATATTTCATATTCATAAAATCATTTTTAACCTGACTTCCATCTTGAAGATAAAACATATCTTCTTTTGTTTTATCCTTATCAAATGTATCTATCCATTCATCATAAAAACTTACAGTATTTATTAAGGTCATTACACCATCTCTATCTAAGGGAAAGTCTATTGGTTGATTTCCAAGTTTTCCTCCTGTATTTTCAGATACCCATTCACTAATTCTAATGGAACTATTATCGTCCTTAAAATCTAAAGAAAAAGAATGGGCATAATAATCTTCTGCTAATGTTTTTAACTTATTATCATTGAAAGCTACATCCTTATTTAACCAAAGTGAATTTGCTAATGTTAAACGTCCAATTTCATTATGAAAATATAAGTGTCGAAACAATTTCCCTGTTTCACTTCTAATCATACCTATATCTTGCATATCTAAGGCCTCTATAATTTGTTCCTGAGTCTGGCCTTCAGCTGTTTCAGCAAGCATGGCCAATGCCATATATAAACTTATTGGTGAAAACAAACTATTTATTTCACTATCTGTATCTTTTAAAACTTGAGAAGATGTATCAATGGAAAATTTGTTTAAATTTTTAATGAATTTACTATCTATTTCTTCTCTTCTTTTAACCTTTTCCTCAAAATCCTCAAATCCTATTTTACTTGGATACTCGGGCAAAGCTATTGCATAACTTTCAATTCCTTTGTTTTTTGTAAGTAGACTAGATACAATTATCATAATAGTAGCTACAATAATTGTAAGCCTAAAGGCCAAATTAGGTGATTTTCTTTTATTATTAAAACTTTCCATCTTTTTTATAGTGTCTTCTTTTAAAGAATTATCTACTTTTATATCATTATTAGCTTGCTTATATTTATTTCTAAACATCATTTAGACCCCCCAAAGATTTATTTTAAAAAATCTCGTCCCTAACATGGTAAGTAAATTCATAATGCTATACAAATTCCTCTGGAGTTAATGGTTTTCCATTCTCTGTATAGAACATAAACACCCTCCTTTAGATAATATCCTGAACTGCTGATTGTGCACTCTCAGAAATAATGTCAACTGAATTATTTCCAAATTGTATCCCAGAAATCATTTGACCATGTACTTTAAGTCTATGGATAACACCATACTTCTGACTGACAGCACTTAAATTAGGCAAGGTAACCTGAACCCCTCCAAATATTTCAGGTTGAAGGATACGTTCATTAAGTAACTGGCCAAGTAGTGGCATCCTATTCATCCGGAATGAAACATTGTTTTCATTGCCAATGGCATTAACAATATAGTCTACCTGCTGAGACTTATGATCTTTTAGGATGAATTTAAAAGATTTTTCCTTTTCAACAATATCAATTAAGTTATTAAATACGCTGATTTTATTTTCTTCCCAGGCAGATAATAATAATTTGCCAGATTCAGGAGGAAATGAGCTTCGTAGTTTATCCCATTTTCCGTAGTACTTATTTAAAAAAGTTTGCTTGTCTGTTTCTTTGAGACCCATCCATAAATCTGTTAATAATGAATTAATACCGAGAATCACGGATTGGATTACTCCAATTTTTATTGAGTCATTTAATTCTTTTCTTATATTATCCTTGGAGCCAAATGGCTGGTTCATCCAATTATCTTTCAATTCCAATTGTTGATTAGCTATTTCTTTTTTGAACCATTCTATATAAGTGTCTAATGGAATAAATCCATTATTTTTTTCTTTAGCTTTGTTTATATTTTCTTCTGTAAAAAATTGATAATCTATTTGTTTAGATTGACCACTAATTGATTTAAATCTTCCAGAATTAGAAAAGAAAGATAGCTTTAAATCAGGTCGATTATAATAAGTATAACGAAAAATATCAATACTAGTTAGACCAGTACCTAACACACCAATTGCAGCTCCCTGTGGAATCACAGATAGGTTTTCTTCCACTGGAAAGGGATGGATAATAAAGTTTGGATTGTCAATTAAACCATAAGGATCTTTATAAGGAAGGTGTCCAATGCAAAGGTGAACTGCATCAAAATCTTCTACACCTGAAGACCAAGTCAAACGAAATTGCTTGTTTGCAAGTATCTGAATCATCTCAATTTTTTCCTTTATTATTTGTGCCTCCGATTGTATCAGCCAAGAGTTCATTCGCTCTCTTAAGTAATCCCCAAATAGCTTACGAGGGTAATGTCCTAGTCTTGCATCTTCTTTACCTTGAGTGTTTTCTAACCACTCAACAAAATCATCTTTATTTTCAGGAATAATAGTTGTAAATTCTGCAGGTACGTTCATAAGTAAGTTTTCATTATCCTTTTGATAAGGCACGCCAGTACCAAAGGTTGCTTCATCTCCAAAGACAGTCAATTTTAAAGAAGGATTAATTTCTTTTTCCTTTGTCCATTCCCTAAGGACACTAATACCTGCAACACCCATTCCCACAATAGCAATTTTCATCTTATTCTCCTCCTTATTAATCTAACACAAAATAAAATCAAACAATCAGTTAAAATCAATTCTATTTAGATTTCATAGCATTATAAAAGACTCTAATCTTAATAGAATTTAGCAATATATTATATCTTTATTCTCTCTTCTGGTATTTCAATATATTTAGAAAACAATTCAAGTTCCAGCTGGCCAGTAATATCTTTGTCTATAGGTTGTAGCACACATTCTCTTGTCTTATATCCATTGATACCTATTTCCTTATCTTTAGATCCCCACATTATTCCAACCCCACTCTTATTGATAATTGGTTTGTCCTGAAGATAATCTACCATATTAAAATTTAATTGTATATTATCTAAAGTTTCATATTTTATAACTGGTATATTTACATCCCTAGGATAAAGCTTTTCAAGTGCCTCTGTCATAGTTTTAATAGCATTCCTCCTTATTTCTAAGTCTTCAATCTCTTCAAACTTATCTTTAATATTGTCATAGGGATTAAAAGAATAGATTTCATCTATAAATACAAATCTTTCTTTACCAAGATGCTCATCATAGTACTCTAGCTTTTTGCCTATATCTTGTTTCCCAAATTCCACTTTAAAAGGATGCTGTATGGGTATTTCAAGTGAATCATTAGAAATACACAGTGTAATATTTAGATCTTTAGTCATATCTAACTTAGGTAGTTGATCACCCTCTCTTTGCTTGTGTTGGCTAATTACAAGGTTTTCTAGTTTCACTTCATCCCATTCTTCAGAGATTAAACCTTTTTCCACAAAATGCTGCAATCTCATTATTCCTTGCCTATTCATATTATATATGTGGCTACTATTTGATGAATCAAATTTCAAAATATTATCTTGTATTTTCATTTCTTTTATATGAATATTTGTATTTCTACTTCTGGAATCAATACTATCTAATAATTTATCTCTGTTAGTTAAAAAAACATCTTTATAGTCATCTACAGTTCTTTCACTAGTAAATTCTTTCTCCTCATAAATAAACCATAGACTATTATTATCTTTATTCTTTGTAAAACTCAGTAATAAAACATCTGTGCCCCTTATATTTACACGCTTATTGATAATATATTCTTCTTTAGGAATTAACATCTCTTGTTTTAAAAGTTTTAATATCATTTCCTCAACCTTCTTTCATTAAATTATTTCTTTATATCTTTTGGATACTTTTTTATTCCATCAAAGAAGTAAAGTTCAGCTGATTTACCTATTCCATAAGTTACACTTCCAGCAATTGCACCAGATATTATATGTCCCCCTACAGGAACTATTTTTAATAGCTGGTGAGCTGCTACTTTTGCTCCCATTCCAGCACCTAAATTCAATCCCATGGCAGCTAAATATTCATGGGCTGTTTCTATTTTTAACTCTCTACAAGACATAGCTCCAATAAAGGTAATTAGTAGCATTTGAAGAGGTATTAATATAAATATATCCGCTATTGGAATTGGCACTACCCCTATTCCCGTTGCAATTTTAGAAAATCTTTTGATAACTTCAGAAGTAATTGCTTTCAACCCTCCTATATCCCTATTTCCTTGAAAAAAATTTAATTTTGCATCCTCTGGTAAATGACTACCGATAAACCCTGATAAAATATCAATATTCCAGTAGTCACCTTCTAATGCACACACTGGAATAATTCCCTTGTAAATATCATCATTAATTATATATCCTTTATAAGGGAAGTTTAAATCAATTAAATTACTATTATTAAGATCCAATATATCATGAGTCAAATAATCCAAGGCTTCTTTGACTAAGGCTGTTTTCTGAGGGTATTCTTCTAATGGCCATTCCCTTGGATTTCCTAAGGTATCTGTGTTAGTTAAGACAATAAAAGTAGCTATGTCTTCGTCTAGTTTCTTTTCAATTTTTTTACGTATTCTTTTAAATGCTTGTAAATCATTGGAAAATGCCCTTAATTCTTTTATATTTATTACATGCATTAATATATCAGGTTTATGTTTTATGATGTCAGCTTCTAGTACCTTGAGAGAATCATCTTCTGTAGCTCCTAAAGGCTTCGTAGTATCAAAAATTCCACGAGTATCTATAATAGTCCAAGTGGAATAATATTCAGGAAAAGATACCATATAGACTTCTGATCCCATAGTTTCAGGCTTTATATCATTTACTTGAGCAATCTTTTTCCCAGCTAGAGCATTAATTAGTGAAGATTTTCCATGTCCTGATCGTCCTACTATCATCATCCTTGGTTCCCTACTATCTTCAATAATCTTTTCTATTTCTTTGATTGCCGGACCCAGAACCATACTTTTGATAGAGTCTCTGGCCTTTTCAGGTAGTTTTTCACCTAGAACATCAAATAAAGCATCAATATCATCCATATATTTTTTTAATTTATTTTTATCAATTGCCATTAAAAATCCTCCTTATCTTCTATAGTATTCACATAATTTTAAAGTATATTTCTTTTAATTGCAAGTATATTCATCTTTCCTTTAAGTATAAAGTCTAGCTATTCCATAACTTAGATTCCCTATTTTTATATAATCAATATTTTTATAAAAAAGCTCTTTTCTGATAATAATCTATAAAGATTAAAAACAGAAAAGAGCTTTTTATTTTTCCTTTTCTAAAATTGTAAATGTAATAAATCTCACTAGTATGTCTAAAGGCTTCAATCTTGATACAATTTAGCAATAGGGACTTAACGCTAAAAGGTTTGGCTATCGCTAAATTGTGCACCTATTAATATTAGAATAACCCTTTAGATTATTAGTCGTCTTTGTTATAAATTTCAAAATATATCTAATAGCTCCATTTGATCCTCTGGATTTGTCATAATAATCATTGTATTAACATTATATCAAACTCAGTACCACCAAACAAAATATTATTTAATACAAGTTCCTTGAATCATACTAATTCCAATTATTACAAAATTCTCTTCAGTTTCTCATAATTGATATTAAGACAAACTGGATTGTTATAATTATTCAAGCTCAAATAAGAATTTGCTGAAACTTTCAATATCAATTTCTGGCATCCAAATATCCGGTTGAAACCCCTTAAACTCCATGTAATAGTCTTCATCAAAGATATTCCATGAGTTTCCAAAGCCAAAGGGAATATTAGAATTCTTTAAGACTGCATTAAACATCAAGCTGCTGTTAATACAACCAAAGGTAGGCATACCTATGAAAATTGTTTTATTTAAATGATGCAAACTATCTGTCAGTAATTCAGATGCTGAAAACATACTAGAATCGGTTAAAACAATTAGCACATTTTCAATTTCAAGCATTTCTTCACTGGCCTCAGTAATAGTATGATTGTCATCATAAACCTTACAATTTGAATGCTTTATATACTCTTTCCAGCTTTGTCCATTTGAAGCACTATCCATAGACTCCTCTGATAAAATATATGTACCATTAAATGAATATTGAACTTTTTTTCCAGAGTAGGTTTCTGTCCATTGATCCGCTAATATTCCATTACCACCAATATTACCCCTAAGGTCTAAAATAGATAGTGAGGATTCACCCATTTCTTTAGCAGCTTCTAATAATATTTTCACTTCTTCTTCCTCATTAGGAAAATAAAACCTTTGAAGTTTTAAATAATTAAGACCATTTAATTTCTCATAAATCGGACCCGAATGATCCTCTTGCTGTCCAATTGATCGCTTAATGGAGAGTGGAATCTCTTGGCCATTATCAAATTGAATTTTTTGTGGCAAGCTTTCTATCTCATTACCATAGACCGCTACAATATAAGCAAGTTCACCATAAACAGTAAGTGATGGCTTTAAAAATGCTTCTATATCTTTTGAATTTTTAATATACTTCTTGCTTGCAATATCAAATAAGCCTTTCTCGTCCTTACCCAGATATAAGTCATCTACATAATGCCAGGATCTATTCTTATCATTTCTTCTAAAATCCCCAATCAAGAAATGAGCATCATTAACAAAAGACATACCATCTCTTAATATTATCTTTAATTCTTGGCAAGTTATACCTTCAAATATATTATCAATAATTTCTTTCTTAGCTTTAAGAAACTCCTCATCTCCACCATTAGAAAGATATCCAGCATAGCAATCTTTCAAGTGATTGAAATAATCTGTAACATCTTCTATAGCTTCCTCCTTACTTAACTTTTCATTTCTAATAAACTTCCCATCCCATTTCACAATTTCCATAAGCTTTGCTTGTTTTTTCGTAGTTTGGGATTGATCTATAGAATCTTCAATTCTCTCTTGACTAATTATAAATGGAGTTTTCAGTCTTAAAAGAGATTCCAGTTCAAATATTCTTTCTCCTGAATAAACAGCTACATCCTTAGTTGTACTACATCCTGTAATATTTACAAGTAATCCAACTGTAAGTATTACAATTAATGCAGTCCATATGATCTTATATTTCTTATTCATTATAATCCTCCACATTCTACTTGTATTCATTATCTTGTTCTCTTTTATATTTCAAAAACAGAAAAATTCACCTTAAATTTAACTTACTGAGTTTTATTCAATCCTTATTTATACAAATCGAGATTGTCTAAATATAGCCTTATGCTCTTAATCATAAAAAGTCTTTTAGCTCGCATTTTAAACAATATATATACCTAGTTAAAAGTATGTAGTAACAACTTTATAAAATATTAAATTTTAAAGATTAGAAAATAAAGATAATTACAAACTTAATTTTTTTGGCATGTATAATCGCATAAAAATATAACCGTCCTCAATATCATCTGTAATTTCGAATCCTAGATTACTCCATAATCTTTGTGCGACTATATTTTCCGGTTCAACTGGTAAAGAAATTTTGCTTGCATTGCATGCTTTAAACAAATATTCAACACAAAGCCCAGCTGCTGCTACTCCATAGCCTTTTTTCTGAAAATTGCTATCTATCATGAAATTTATGATTTGATGGTTCTCTTCTCCAATATACATTAAAACATAGCCAACCATCACATCATCAGCATAAATTGCAAATGGCCGAGAATTATCATAAAATACCCATGCCTCTGCCAAAGACCACGCGACTGGATCTACAAAGTCTGCATTGGTAACAGATGCACTCAAATTCAAACATTCTTCATAATTATCTTCGTTAATCGCTCTCAATTCTACCAAAATAATCCTCCCTTTTTAAATATAACCAAGATTGTTTTCTAAAATAGTTGTGACATTAAATTAGAAATATATATACCTTGCGAATCATTACTATAATCAAATATTCTTATCTTCCTTTATTGTATCAAATATATTGACTATTTTCTATCATTATATGAGTCATCAGACTTTTTAGTATTCTAATCAACTATTTTCATAAGTAGTTCTTATTTTATCGCTAAAAGGTGCACCCAGTAAAAGATGCACACCCGTGTTCACAATTTGACATAAAGCGGGTTTAGACACAACAAAACCCCTTGAAATCAAGAGGTTTGGGTTGTATCAATATTGGTGTTTATGTATGGTGGAGGCGGTGGGACATGTAACTCCTATAGTTTCCTAAAGGCACTGACTATATCTTAGACTTTTTACAAAGCCTTCTGGCGTATTATGGAAGTATATTTTAGTTTTAACCTTCCATCCTAGTGCTGCATATCAAAAGATTTAGCAACCTATAAGTCGATACGGAGCTGTTGGATTTCTCCACATACCCCTCGGTATTAGCATTTTACAGCCTTCACCGATAAAGCCAGATTTTCACCTATGGATTGCTCCATAGGGCGACTCCTACTTGAATCGAACCCACGTCCGAAAACACTTCCACAAGAGCTTCTCCGAGTGCAGTCAGTAGTTTGACATTCCCTCCACTGGACTCCTACTGACAGGATTCCAGCTTTAGTAGCTTCATAGATTCCGTCCTAGGCTCAAAGCTTTGCCTAGTGCGGTTCCCCACTAAGTTGATGTTCTATTCCAAGTCGTGGGTTTCTCAGATAGAACAGACAGCTTTAATTAAGCTGCAAATGCGTAATTATCGTTTGCGTTTAATTTATGTGCCACTTTTTACCTTGCTTGGCGACAAGGACTCGCTACTCTTGATTCCATATCTCCGTCGAAACCAAGGCGCCCCCATATTTAATTTTTCTGCTACAATAGTATAGCAAATATCTGTCTATATGTCAAATACAGAGCCTACCATGATAGTGTCAATATTTTGTAGGAAAATAATATTTAAGCTCTATTAATAAACTATATAATTTTATAGCTAAATCTAATTAT
>CAZWTU010000004.1:44635-64580 GCA_964637035.1 uncultured Tissierellaceae bacterium | reverse complement strand
AAAGCATATATACTAAATATTAGACTACTCAAGTAGTCTAATATTTTTTAAGGAGGAAGAAATGGAATTAAGAAAACTTAAAATAGGAGATTTAGTAGCTAAGGTTCCCATAGTACAGGGTGGAATGGGGGTAGGAATATCTTTATCAAACTTAGCGGGAAATGTGGCCTTAAACGGAGGCATAGGAGTATTATCAGGAGTAGAAATGGGATTTGCTGAGCCAGACTTCTACAAGGATAAAGAGGCTGCCAATCTAAGGGCACTAAAATACCATATTAAAAGAGCTAAGGAAATATCTAAAGGTGGTATAATCGGGATTAATATAATGGCAGTATTGAATAATTTTGAAGAAATAGTAAAGGAATCAGTCAGGGAAAAAATAGATATAATCTTTTCTGGAGCAGGGCTTCCCCTTACATTGCCACAATTTACAAAGGGGTCAAATACAAAGGTTGTACCTATTGTTTCATCTGACAGAGCAGCTAGGCTAATATGTAAAACTTGGGATAAAAGATATGATGTTATCCCAGATGCAATAGTCTTGGAAGGGCCCTTAGCAGGAGGACATTTAGGCTTTTCCAGGGAAGAAATAAATGAACCATCTAAAAAACTTGAGAGCCTAATAGAAGGAGTTTTAAATATTATAAAACCCTTTGAAGAGAAATATGGAAGAGAAATTCCAGTTATAGCTGCAGGTGGTATAAGGGATGGAAAGGACATAGCTAATCTTTTAAAATTAGGAGCTTCAGGAGTTCAACTAGGCAGTAGATTTGCAGCAACCTATGAATGTGATGCTAATGATGAATTTAAGGATTACTATATAAATGCAAAAGAAGAAGATATTGTTCTAATAGATAGCCCAGTAGGATTAGTAGGTCGTGCTATAAAAAATATATTCACAGAAGACGCCAAGGCAGGCAAGAAAAGGCCTATTAAATGTATAACAAATTGCTTAAAGCCATGCAAACCTGATGAAGTGCAGTACTGTATAGCAAATGCACTAATCAATGCACAAAAAGGCAATTTAAATTCAGGATTTGTATTTGCTGGAGCTAATTCATACCTAATAGATAAGATAGTTTCAGTTAAGGATTTAATGGATGAATTAGTTGAAGAAATAAAGAATAATTAAAATAAAGAGCTAAGCCTTTGGGTTTGGCTCTATGTTTTAAGTAAAATTAAACCTTTTAAAAAAACTATAAAAACATTGTACTTTAAAGAGTCTGAATTATTAGAAATAGATTGAAAAAGACTACTTTATGTGGTAATATTGGCACATTAAATGAACTTAGGATGAGTGGAAATTAAAATATACTTATGATTTAAAAGACCTAATATAGGAGTGTAATACTTTGGGAAATGAAAATATTAAACCAGATAAAAATCCATCTATTTATAGTAAAGATGGCATGGTTTATAAAGTTGATGATGACTTTTTACAGATAGTTGGATATAAAGATTGTGATATTGTAAGTAAATCACTTAAGCAATTGAGTATCTTGTTAAAAATGAACTTTCAAACATGCTTTGATGATATTAAGGATGTAGAAAGTTTATATGTTTTTACTAATGAAGATGTTCCAAAAGGGGTTTCAATCACTTGTGTAAGTAAAATTAAAGGAAATGAAAAACTATTTTATATTGAGAAGGATTCCAATCCTTTTCTTGGATTTATACTGGTGAACTTTGCTAATAATGGGACAAATATTGAAGAAGGACAGGCAATTTATAGTTATCCAAGTCTAATTTGCTTAAAAGCTAATAGAAGATATATTGAGAGTCTAGATTCTTTAGACTTAAAATGTGATAGTCCTGTAGGCACTTATCATCCATATCCTAAGTATTTGTCTGAAATTGTTTTAATGGATTCATTTTATATAAATGAAGCGGAGCATACAAGTTTAAAAGGGACAAAAAGTTATTGGGACCTAAATATGAGGCTAATACATGGGGATGCAAACAAGATGTTTTTAGTATCGACTTTATACGATGTAACTGATAGGGTGATTGAAAAAAGACTTCTTCAAAAACAAAGCGTTGAGATGAAAATTATATTAGATAATGTATCTGATTCTATAAACAAAGTAAATAAAAAAGGGGAATTTACATATATAAATAAGGCAGCTAAAAACAAACTTGCCACCTATATTTCTGATGGTAAATTAATTGATGATAAACAAGAGTATGGATTTTTTAAATACAATGATATTAATGGAAATGAACTTGATTTTGAGGATACACCTATTCAAAAGATTTTGAGAGGTGAAACTATTGTTGATGAGATTTTAATTGTGAGTAGCCACCTACCAGCAACTTATTATCAATGTAATGGAGTGCCTGTATACGATGAAGAAGGTAATATGGATGGTGGTGTTTTAATCTATAAAGATGTGAAAGATATATATAAAATAAATGAATATTATGCTTTTAGACAAAATATAGAAGATGCCTTTCTAAGATATGCTTCATTGTCATATGATGATTTTAAAGTTAATTATATGAATGAAGCAGCAATTACCACGGCTAAAAGAATTAATCCTGAGATTGGATCTAATTATCAGTTCATAGGCAAGAGTTTTTTTGATTTTTACCACCTTCCTGATATGGGCAAAGATGAATTGATTAAAAAAATTAAAGAATCTGTAGAAAAAAAGGAATCATACACTGTTATTCAAAAGGTTATTAATGAAGGAAAAACTATGCATATAAAAACAATTTTTCAACCTATACACAATGAAAAAAATGAAGTTCAAAGGATAGAAGTAGTTGATGCAGATATAACTGATGGGATAATGGCCAATGAGACAATGAATCAAGCCCTTAAAATGCAAGATGAAATATTTATAAATACTTCTCATGAGTTAAAAACTCCATTAAACGTAATATTTGCTGCTTCCCAATTATTAAATCTGTTATTAGAGAAAGATAATTTCGAGGATATTAAAGATGATATTTTTAATAGTAACAAAATAATAATAAAAAATTGTTATAGGCTTAGCAGACTTATAAATAATATTTTAGATGTTTCTAAAATAGAGTCTGGGTTTTATAAATTAAATCTATCCAATTATAATATTGTGGAACTTATAGATAACATAGTTCAATCAGTTTCAGAGTATACAAAGTCTAAAGGCATCAAAGTTATATTTGATACGGAAGTTGAAGAATTGCCTATTGCATTAGATGCTTTTAAGTTTGATAGGATTATGCTTAACCTTATTTCTAATGCAATAAAATTTTCTAGTGATGATGAGATTATACTTATAAAATTAGTGAAAAAAGACAATAATACTGTACAAATCTCTGTAGTGGATAATGGCGTAGGTATAGATGAAAAGGAATTAGATAGGATTTTTCAAAAATTTGTACAGTTAAATAAGGGGTTAAATCGTAGGTCTGAAGGTACTGGAATAGGTTTATCCTTAGTTAAGTCTATAACTCAGCTTCATGGGGGCAAGGTAAGTGTAGAAAGTACTTTAGGTAAAGGTAGCACGTTTACTATAGAACTTCCAATTAAAACTATAGATAGTGAAGACATTAATCACATAGGCAATGATTATGATGATAAAGTTGAGAGGATAAAATATGAACTATCAGATATATACTAATAGGATTGTCTATCAGTATCCAATTGGCAAGTATGTAGATCCAGGTATTATGGTAAAACCTTACAATTAAGATAATATAAAATGTTTAAATTATGGTAAAGATTTCCCTTGCAATAATCATAATAGATGGTATTATGTATAAGGTTTAACTAACTTAAGGGAGGACTTTATGAACACAAATGAAATGCGAAATGTGAAGGTAGTAAATGCAGATCCATCTGCACTAGGTCTTTTTGGATTGGCTATGGTAACTTTAGTTGCATCAACGCAAAAGTTGGGATGGACAGAAGGCTTATCATTCGTAATTCCGTGGGCAATATTTTTAGGAGCATTTGCTCAATTGTTCGCCTGTATATATGACTTTAAAAGAGATAATGTTTTTGGAGCTACGGCATTTGGAGGTTTTGGATTCTTTTGGCTAGGAGTAGCTACATCGTGGATGATACAAATGGGGGTATTTGGTAAGGTCTTTTCAGCTAGTGTTGATGGTAGCCAATTAGGTGTTGCGTTTTTAGGGTATTTAATATTTAGCCTATTTATGACCATAGGTGCTATGGAGACTCACAAGGTATTATTTTCAATATTCGTGGCTATTGATTTATTATTCATTGGATTAACCCTTAGTAGTTTTGGTATTATGGAAGGATTTTCATATGCCTTAGCAGGGTATTCAGAATTGCTAATTGCCATATTATCATTTTATGGTGCAGCAGCAGCTGTATTGAATGATCATTTTGGAAAAGTATTTTTACCAGTGGGGAAACCATTTGGCATATTTAAATAACAAACATGCTGTCAAGAGAATTTTCTTGGCAGTTTTTTTGTAGGAAAGTGGGATTATGGACTATTAATTTACTTGCGTGGATGAATTAGATGGGATATAGTTTTATATAGATTATCAATCAATTATTTAAAATGAATATTAATTATAATGGAGGAATGATTATATGAATAAAGAGCAAAAATTTGCTAAAGATTTAATCGACTTTATTGATGGAAGTCCTAGTTCATTTCACGCAGCAAAGAGAGTGGAGGAAATACTAGTTAAAGAAGGATTTAATAAGATTAATTCAGAAGATAAGTGGAAATTAGAAAAAGAAGGCAAATATTATATAACAAAAAATAATTCTGCAATAATAGGATTTGTAATAGGAAAGGGAGAGCTAGAAGAAGATGGATTTAAGCTTATAGGGGCCCATACTGATGCACCAACTTTTAGAATCAAGGCAAATCCAGAAATGACAGTGGAAGGAAAATATTTAAAACTAAACACAGAAGTATATGGTGGCCCAATATTAAACACTTGGTTTGATAGACCCTTGTCTCTTGCGGGTAGGGTGAGTTTAAAGACTGAAAATCCACTAAGACCTAAGGAATTATTAGTAGATATGGAAAAACCTATAACTATAATACCAAATTTAGCTATCCATATGAATAGAAAGGTAAATGATGGGGTTAAGATAAATCCTCAAACCGAGACTTTGCCATTAGTAGCTAATATCAATGATGGGTTTGAAAAAGAAAACTTCCTAGTAAAAGTAATTGCTGAAAAACTAGATGTGAAAGCAGATGATATTTTAGATTTTGAATTATTCTTATACGGGGTAGAAAAAGGATCCTTAGTAGGACTTAATGAAGAATTTATCTCTATTGGTAAATTGGATGATTTAGCAATGGTTCATGCAGGTTTACATGGACTTATAGATGGAGATGTAGCTAAGGCTACTAACGTTTTAGTGTGCTTTGACAATGAAGAAGTAGGAAGTGGGACCAAGCAAGGTGCGGCTAGTCCAATGCTTAGAACTGTTCTTGAAAGGATTGTATTGGCTATGGATAAAGGTAAGGAAGATTATTATAGGGCATTGTCACATTCCTTTATAATTTCAGCTGACCAAGCACATGCTCTTCATCCTAATTATACAGATAAACAAGATCCAACCAATAGGCCAGTAATTAATGGGGGTCCAGCTATTAAAATAGCTGCCAATCAAGCTTACACAACAGATAGCTTTTCATCAGCCGTTTTTGAAGCAATATGTAAATCAATTGATGTTCCTATACAAAAATTTGTAAACAGATCAGATGCAAGGGGAGGCTCTACCATAGGACCTATATCTTCATCACAATTGGATATTCCCTCAATCGACATTGGAAATCCAATATTAGGAATGCATTCAATTAGAGAGTTAGGTGGAGTATTTGACCACTATTACACATATAAATCTTTTAAAGAATTTTATAGATTATAATAATTCCTGACAGATGATTTATTAAATGTAGTATAATAGATATAGGATAGATAGTTTAATTTAATTATCTATTCTATATTTTTTTATATTGAATAATCAAAGAGGGATATAAATGGAAAGACATTTTAAAGGTACAAAATTGATATTAGGAATAAGTTTAATAATTGTTATCTTATTTGTTGTAGGCTATAAGTTTACAGAAGTCGGGCCAAAAAAATTGGGTTTAATAAAACAAGAAGATATTAAAGGAAGGAATGAACTCATTAAATCAAAGATAAAGGACAATGGCAATACTAAAAAGATTCCAGTCTTAATGTATCATCATATTTTAACAGAGGATGAGATTATTGAATATAACTGGACTGAGAATAATAGTATTTTATCTTTGGAAAATTTTGGGGATCAAATGGATTATTTGCACGAAAATGACTTTTATACATTAATATTATCTGAGTTGGAAGAGTTTCTAATTGAAGGTAGAGAATTACCTAATAATTCAGTATTAATCACATTTGACGACGGATACCTTTCAAATGCAAAATATGCCTATCCTATAATGAAGGATTATGGCTTCAGAGGGACCATATTTATGATGGGTAAGGCTTCAGAAAATGAAACTAGAGATTTTCTACCAGGAGAGGCAGTGATTTTATCTAACAAGGAGATTGATAAATATATGGATGTTTTTGAGTATGGTTCTCATACTTATGATATGCATTCAGAAGTTGATGGCAAATCACTACTTACTAGTAGTTCAATTGAACAGATAAAAAGGGATATAGAAAGCAATACAAAGATTTATAAAACTGGAGCTATAGCCTATCCCTATGGTGGTTATAATAGGAAGGTAATAAAAGCATTTACCAATGAGGGCTATAGGTTAGGATTTACAACTAAAGCTGGATATATAAATAAAAGAAGTAATCAATTTAAGCTTAATAGGTTTGGAATAAGACCAGATACTGATATTGAAAAATTTAAGGATATTGTAAATGGCAAGTTAAAAGATGAACCCTTTTTAAAAAGGTTATATGGTTTTGTGGTTAGGAAATTTAATTTTTTAAGTTCATGATTTATTATGAGCGTTTGATGGACTTATGTTATATACCAGAGATATTAGATAAGAGGAGTCGATAGGGATGAAGAAGATATTTGAAAATGATTGGCAAGAATTATTAGAAGATGAAATGGAAAAGGAATATTATTTAAAACTTAGAGAATATTTAACAGAGGAGTATAGTACAAAAACAATATATCCAGATAAGGATAATATATTTTCTGCATTACATCTAACAGCATATAAAGATGTAAAGGTAGTCATTTTTGGGCAAGATCCATACCATGGTGCCAATCAGGCTTATGGCTTAGCCTTTTCTGTAAAGCCAGAGGTGAGAATACCACCATCTTTAAGGAATATATATAAGGAATTAAATACTGATTTAGGGTGTAAGATACCTAATAATGGAACATTAACTAAATGGGCAGAAGAAGGTGTTCTTCTACTAAACACTTCCCTTACAGTAAGGGAAGGAGAGGCGAATTCCCATAGAAAGATTGGCTGGGAGATATTTACGGATTATATAATAAGTTTATTAAATGATAGAGAAGATCCTATTGTATTTATACTCTGGGGAAATAATTCTATAAAGAAGGAAGAACTGATAACAAATGGCCACCACCACATTATAAAATCTTACCACCCAAGCCCACTAGCAGCAAGTAGAGGCTTCTTCGGCTCTAAGCCTTTTTCTAAGACAAATGATTTCTTACAATCCATAGGAAAAAAACCTATTGATTGGCAAATAGAAGATATATAGATAAAGATTAAAGGTGGGCTTGCAATAATTAAGCCCTTTTATTTCCCTTCTATTCCCTTTATATTTTTAAGTAGAAGTGATACAGTACCATCTGAATTATTTAGAAATTCTATCATTTCATCACTTGCTAAATATTCTATAGGAACTTTTATTTCTATTCCATTGTCTGTTTTAAACTTTTGAGTTTTAGATATTTTTTTATTTAAAAGCTCATTTACAGGTATTATTCTGTCCTTTAAGCCCTTCTTTTCTATTTCCTTATCATATATTTTCTGAATATCAATATTATTCTTGAATACAGTTGTTTTAATAGAGTCAACATCTATATAGTTGCTTTCTTCAATACTATCAACCATGGCACTTTTTATTTCTGCTAACTTAGTAACATCATCTTCATAATAATCCTTAACTATTTTCTTAGAAACTCTATTTACAATATCTACTTTAGCCTTATCAGATAAGGAATCTACTGATTTCAACAAATATTTAGAAAGATAGTAGTCCTTTTCTCCATTTACCTCATATTTCTTTTCTCTTAAAAGTATAGAAAAGTCCTCCAGATCTATTATAAAAAATTGATCTATTTTTTGGCTTATATTTGGAAGTGTTGTGCTTTGTTTTATAACTGTATTAAGCCTTCCAGTTTCTAACTCTTCTACATAATGTATATAAGAGGTTTTATAGTTAAATATAAAAAAACCTAAATAAGACTTATCATCTCCTTTAAACAAAGAGCAAATCAAATCACATGGAGGGATATCTACATTTTGGGCAAGTAGGTCATACATTGTCTGAGAAAATTCCTTTGTTTTTTCTATAAATAAATCCTTATTAATTGCAATATCTTGACATAGGGCCTTTGTTTTATTATTATCACCGAAAAAATATGATTTTTTAACGTTCACATCATTGAATATCTTTTCTATATGAGATTTTATAAATTCAATCATTTCTCCATTATAAGGATGTTCTTCTTCTGACAAAACAGCTAGTCCTATGGATGGATCTAAGATATGTAAGATTGTTTTTTCTATATTTATTTCATTTATCATGGTATTCTCCTTTAAAGTTGCATTATTTGGCTACAAGATTATATTATATCTAAAATAGCAAGTATTTCATAGGAGTAAATATTGTATATAATAATTTTAGATAACCTTTCCCTAGGATTCAATTGATAATCAAATAGAATATGAGTATGATGTTAGTATGAGGTTATAGACATAGTTTTTAATTATTAAAAAGAATAGAAAGGGGATGAAGAAAATAAGCTCAAATAAGCCTAATAATAATGGAAATAAGGTTAATGAAATTTTACTTCTAAAGAAAAGTAAACATGGTATATTGAGGATTATATTTGGAAGAACTGGAATTATTATTCTTCTTTTAACAGTTCAGCTATTGCTATTATTCAGCGTATTTAGATTTTTACAAGGCGTAATTCCATATTTACTTGGTACTTTGATAGTCTTTACAATAATAATGGTAATACATCTTATAAATTCAGACCACAATACAAATGTTAAATTAAGCTGGATCATATTGATTATGTTAATACCTGGATTTGGAGGACTACTTTATATTTTTATACAAAGGGATTTTGGACATCGTGCTTTAAAAAGACTATTAAAAAGAATAATAAAAGAATCAGAAGTGGAATTTGTAAAGCAGGAAGGTTTAATGGATAAATTAAAAGTAGAAAACAAAGGACTTTATAATTTAGCTACATATACTGGGAGGGCAGGAGGGTATCCAATATATGAAGAAGGGCTAACACGATATTTCTCTATAGGGGAAGATGCCTTTGAGGAAATGTTGATACAATTGGGAAAAGCAGAAAAGTTTATTTTTATGGAATTTTTTATCATTGACGAGGGCTACATGTGGGGGCAAATTTTGAAAATCTTATCCGACAAGGTTAAGGAAGGCGTAGAAGTCAGATTGATGTATGATGGGACAAATGAGTTTGCCTTATTACCCCGTAGTTATCCAAGGAAATTAAGGGAGTTGGGAATCCAATGTAAGGTATTTGCACCAATTCGACCCTTCCTTTCAACTCATTATAATTACAGGGACCACAGGAAGATATTAGTAGTTGATGGAAGGGTTGCTTTCACTGGTGGCCTAAATTTAGCTGATGAATATATAAACAAAATAGAAGTCTATGGTCATTGGAAGGATACAGCTGTTATGGTTCAGGGGGAAGCTGTGGATAGTTTTACTTTAATGTTTTTACAAATGTGGAATATAAGAGAAGAAGACAGAAGCTATATGACTGACCTATACAAATCCAAACCATTGAATAATAAGGAAAAGGGATATATATTGCCATTTGGTGATTCTCCATTAGATAATGACAAGGTAGGGCAAATGGTATATATGGATATATTAAATAGGGCTAAAGACTATGTCCACATTATGACTCCCTATTTAATCCTAGATGGAGAAATGGTAACTTCTCTACAATTCGCTGCTAGAAGGGGAATTGATGTAAAAATCATAATGCCCCATATACCTGATAAGAAATTTGTTTTTGCTCAGTCCCGAAGCCACTACAAAGAGCTAATGAAATCTGGTGTTGAAATATACGAATATACCCCAGGATTTATGCATGCTAAATCTTTTGTAAGTGATGGGACAAAAGCAGTAGTCGGAACGATTAATCTTGACTATAGAAGCTTATATCATCACTTTGAATGTGGTGTATACATGGAGGGAACATCGTCCATAGATGATATTGAACGAGATTTCAAAGAGACTTTGGATAAGTCCCACCTGGTTACTTTGGATCATATTAAGAAGTATAATATCTTTATGACTATGGCCGGAAAAGTCTTAAAATTGATTGCTCCACTTATGTAGAAGTTATTATTTTAACAATATATAATTGAGAAAGGGACTTGAGTTTTAAGTTTATTGCTTTTAGGGGGTAGATAATGTGATTGTATTAATATTATTTATAAGCTTGTTAGCTTTGGCAGGATTAGAGAGAGTCATATATATAAAAAAGCATAAGGATTGGGATAGGGGATTGATAATATCAAAAATAAAAGGAGAGATAAATAATGAATCGAGATTTTATGAAATCATATTTTGGAAAGCCAATAGAAACAGACCAGCAAAAAGAGGTTGCACAACCACCCTTAGAAAAACCATACAATGAAAATTCTGAAATAATAGACCTAGCAAAGGTAGATAAGTCCATGATAGTTAAGGATGATATTTTCCAATGTATACTAGATAGGAAAAGCCATAGAAATTATTTAGATGAAGCGATGACCTTAAAGGAATTATCCTATCTCTTAATGATGACTCAAAGTATAAAGGAAATCAGAGGCAATAATTATGTAGGATTAAGACCAGTTCCTTCAGCAGGAGGCCGACATCCCTATGAAACTTATTTGGTGGTATTAAATGTAGAGGGGTTGAAAAAAGGTATATATAGATACTTACCCTTACAACATAAGCTATTATTTATAAAGGAAGAAGATAAGCTAGATAAAAAAATAGTAGAAGGGGTAAACAAACAAAGGTTTGTAGGAAAGGCTGCAGTAACTTTTATTTGGGCATGCATACCATATAGGACAGAATGGAGATATGCTGAAAGAACCTATAAAATTGCATTATTAGATGCAGGCCATATAGGGCAAGCCTTATACTTAGCTTGTGAAACTATTGGTTTAGGTACCTGTGCCATAGCTTCCTATGATCAAAAATTAATAGATGATTTAATAGATGTAGATGGAAAAGATGAATTTGCAGTATATGTTTGCCCAGTAGGTAAGGTGTAAGTTAGTCACTAAAATAATATTATTAGGTGGTGTTATGCTATGAAGGTCTATAGTTGGAAAACCTTATTTGTTATTATTATTGGATGTGGATCACTTATTGTATATGAAGTTAAAAATATAATGGGGGGACAAATGATTTCACTTCTTTTCTTAATGTTTTGGGTCTACCTTTTCATAAAGGGCCTATGGATATCATTTACTAAAGAAGGATTTGAGACTGATCAGCGGGATAGGGATATAAGTAAGACGGTTATAAAAGAACTTTTTGGAAAGTGGTCCTTTATTGGTCCATGGGCAGGAATTGTTTTAATAATCTTAGGGGGAGTACTTAGCCTGCTTATGCCTTCTAGGAAGTGGCTTTATATTTTACTTTTTATCCTAGGCCTTGTTTATGAAATAAGAGTTAATTTATTATTGAGGAAACGTTTTAAAATAGTAAGACGTAAATATTTCTAATGGGATTGTAATAAAGGGGTTAATAAGCATGAAGAAGATTTTATTAAGAAATTAAGAAATACATAATTCTAATGAAAATGTCATTCCCATATTTATGAGAATGACATTTTTTTACTGTAAGTATTTATTTTCAAGTTCTTCAAGTAAAGTTATATATTTATTTTGCAATCCAGAATCAGTTGCCATATCTTCTACCTTTTTAGATTCTTCATCTATAAAAGATTTGCTTTCCTGACTTAGCATCTTTTCAGCAAATTTATACAAAGCCATATTTTCTTTTTGAATATGTCTATCTAATAAATCAGTATAGGCAATTGCATTTGCTATTATGTCCATTCTTGCCTCATCTTTGCCATTTTGAAATCCTTCTAAAGCCTTTTCCAGATTTAGTATAAAAAGTCTTCCCAGATCATGTTCTATATACATTCCAGTTATTGCCCCAGACTCTGCCAGTGTTTTTAACTCCCCTTTCATAGTTTCAAAAAGGATGTCTTCTTCCTTACCGTGATGATGTTTGTCTGCATATATTCTTATAAAGTCAATAATCCTAGGAAAATCATTTATATCATAATCATCCTTAGTCATAAGCCTATAGCAAATATTTCGAGTAACTTTTAGCATTCTTCTTATATTTTCATGTTCTTCTACCATTACCTTAATAGATTCCAAAGTATTCACTCCATATTCTTATTTTCCTTATAATTTTACCCTATAGCTATGGAAAATAACACAATATTAATGAAGTTTTCTAATTCGATATTAAATATGTTTTTAAAATTATCCTATTGGAATTGATATAAGATTAAATTTGGGAAGGTGGTTTTATGTCATTTCACCAGACCAAACACCCAAATCCCAACAACCCAACCTAATACAATAAATACAGGCACCCCTTTATAGAATCTTTTCTTAGATAATTTATGCTTGAAAATAACCATAGCCATTAATGAACCAGTGGCTCCCCCTATAATTGAAACAATTAGCAAGACCTTTTCACTTATCCTCCATGCTTTTCTTTTAGCCTTTCCCTTATCTATGGCAAACAAAACAAATGAAGTTATATTTATTATGATTAAATATGACAATAAAAATCTTTCCTGACTGTTAAAATTTAATAAGATATCCATATTACACCTCCATTTAAAATGGCTGAATTACTTGTGATTCAGATAATTATATTATAGTCGGAATAATTGACAAAGTACAGTTAATATAATAAAATGTTAATGATTATAAGAAAATTCAATTTAATAAATCTGGAATTTTAAACAATAAAAATCTGATATGAAAGCAGGGATTATTCAAATATTGACAGTAATAAGATAAATATAAATAGATAGCTATATATAGCTGCCTATTTTGTAGTTAATTATGTTAAATGAGGGAGGAAGAAAATGGAATTTAAGTTTGATTTAGAAGAAAACAAAGAAAAACTTAATGAATTCAAAATCTTTATTGAAAGAAATAAGGACAAGCAAGGAGCATTGATGCCTGTTTTACAGGAAGCTCAAGATAAGTTTGGTTATTTACCAAAGGAAGTTCTACAAATAATATCTAAGGGTTTAAAAGTTCCTGTATCTGAAGTTTACGGAGTTGTAACTTTTTATTCACAATTTTCATTAATACCTAAAGGGGAATTTAAAGTAGGAGTATGCCTAGGTACAGCTTGTTATGTAAGAGGGGCCCAAGAAGTACTAAATGAAGTAACTAAGGAATTGGGAATAGGGGTAGAACAAACTACTCCAGATATGAAGTTTTCTATTACTGCAACTAGGTGTATAGGAGCCTGTGGATTAGCTCCAGTTATAACCGTAAATGATGATGTGTATGGTAGATTAAAAGCAGCAGAAGTTAAAGGGATATTAGAAAAATATAAATAATTTGGAGGTGCTAGAGTGACTACAATAAAAGAATTAAGGGAAATAAAGGAAAAAGCCATAGGAAAAATAAAATTACGCCAATTAGGTATAGAAAAGGAATATATAGATGAAAAAGAAGATCATAAAAAACACCATATTTTAGTTTGTGGTGGTACTGGATGCCATTCCTCTGATGGTGATGAAATCAAAGCTTTATTGGAAGAAAAAGTGAGAAAAGAGGGTATAGAAGATGATGTGCAGGTAATATTTACAGGATGCTTTGGTTTATGTGAAGCAGGCCCCAATGTTGTAGTTTATCCTGAAGGAGTATTTTATAGTCATGTTGAGTTGGATGACATAGATGAAATCGTGGAAGAACATATTATAAAGGGGAATATAGTTAAGAGAAGATTATTCAAGGAATCTTTAGTAGATGGAAAAATAAAGCCAGTTACTGAAGTTAATTTTTATAAGAAACAAACTAGAATTGCCCTGAGAAATTGTGGAGTCATAGCCCCAGAAGATATTGAAGAGTACATAGCATTTGATGGTTATGAAGCTTTAGGGAAGGTACTTACGGAAATGAGTCAAGCTGAAGTTATTAAGCTTATGAAAGACTCTAACTTAAGAGGTAGGGGTGGAGCAGGTTTTCCAGCAGGAAGAAAGTGGGAAACAGCCTATGAATACGATGCAGATCAAAAATATATAATTTGTAATGCTGATGAGGGAGATCCAGGTGCATTTATGGATAGAAGTATATTGGAAGGAGACCCTCATTCAGTCCTGGAAGCCATGGCCATTGCAGGATATGCAGTTGGAGCTGACAAAGGCTTTATATATGTTAGGGCAGAATATCCTATAGCTGTAAACAGATTGAAAGTAGCTATAAAACAAGCAAAGGAATATGGAGTTTTGGGAGAAAACTTATTCGGCGCAGATTTTAATTTTGATATAGAACTTAGACTTGGAGCGGGAGCTTTTGTTTGCGGAGAGGGAACAGCCCTTATGGAGTCCATAGAAGGTAAGAGGGGAATGCCAAGGGTTAAAATCAATAGGACGGCTCACAAGGGATTGTGGGGCAAACCAACTATTATAAATAATGTGGAAACACTGGCAAATGTTCCAATTATATTCCAAAAAGGACCAGACTGGTTCAAGACTATTGGAACAGAAAAATCACCAGGAACTAAGGTATTTGCTCTAGGTGGTAAAATTGAAAATACAGGTTTAATTGAAATTCCAATGGGAGTTACCCTTAGGGAGATCATATTCGATATTGGTGGAGGAATACCTAATGGAAAGAAATTTAAAGCAATACAGACAGGTGGACCCTCGGGTGGATGTATTCCTGAAGAATTTTTAGATACCCCTGTAGATTTTGAATCCCTAGGAGCACTAGGTTCCATAATGGGTTCTGGTGGGTTGGTAGTAATGGATGAAGACAACTGTATGGTAGATATTGCTAGGTTTTTCCTAGATTTTACAGTTGAGGAATCTTGTGGAAAGTGTGTACCATGTAGGGAAGGTACTAAGAGGATGTTAGAAATGTTAGAAAAGATAACAGAAGGAAGAGGTGAAGCTGGAGATATAGAGAAGATGGAATCCTTAGCTGAAACCATTAGTTCTACTTCACTTTGTGGTTTAGGACAATCCGCTTCAAATCCTGTAACTTCTACTATAAAGTATTTTAGAAATGAATATGAAGCTCATATAAATCATAAGAAATGTCCAGCAGGGACATGCCAGGAACTTCTAGAATACTATATTACAGATGCTTGTATTGGGTGTACGAAATGTGCTAAAAATTGTCCAGTTTCTTGTATAGATGGTAAGGTAAAAGAAAGACATGTTATAGATACTTCTGCATGTATTAAATGTGGAAACTGTATGGAAGTATGTCCAGTTGGTGCAGTAATTAAGAGATAGAGGGGGGCTAAGAATATGAGTAATGTAACTTTAACCATAGATGGTAAAAAAGTAACAGTAGATAAAGACTATACAGTTTTGCAAGCGGCAGAAACAATAGGCATTGATATTCCAGCTCTTTGCTATGATCCGAATTTAGAATTAGTAGCTGCCTGTAGATTGTGTGTAGTGGAAATAGAAGGGAGCAGCAAGCTTCAAACATCCTGTTCGGCTAAGGTGTGGGATGGTATGGTTGTAAGTACTGAGTCTGATAAGGTGGTAAAGTCAAGAAAAGATATCTTACAATTATTATTAGACAGTCATCCAAATGATTGTTTGACTTGCGAAAAGGCAGGGGAATGTTTGCTTCAAGAATATGCTTATAGATATGAGGTAAAGTTTAGAGAGCATGAAGGAGCTATGAGGCCTAAATTAACTGATACTTCTAGTCCTTATATATTTAAGGATGACAGTAAATGTATACTTTGTGGAAAATGTGTTAGAACTTGCGCAGAGATTAAAGATGAAAGGGAAGTATTATCCTTTGCAGGAAGAGGATATGATACTAAAATAGTATTAGATGCAAATGATACATTTGCATCATCAAAATGTGTATCTTGCAATAGATGCGTAGCAGTTTGTCCGGTAGGTGCTTTAGTAGATGTAAGGCAAATGGGTAAAACTAGAGTATGGGATTCAGATATAGAGACTGTAGACTGTAAATCGTGTGCATATGGATGTGAATTCGAGGTAATGTCTAAAAGAGGAAAAAAAGTAGCTGTGAGGGCAAAAGAACCGGCTAATGGAAGACCTTTATGTTTAAAAGGAAGGTTAACTACTGAATTAATGTATCTTGATAATCCAGATACTCCCTATAGAAAAATAGGTGGAGAGTTCAAGAAATCCACTTGGGCTAAGGCTATCTTTATGGCAGATGTGGTTGAGAAGATAGAAAAAGTAGAAGGATCTAACCATGATAAGTAATCAAGGAGAGATGATTTTATGATTGGCATAAAGATAAACGGAAAAGATTATAAGGTGGAAAAGAACAAGACAATCTTAGAGTTATGTCAAGAAGTAGGTATTGAGATACCTACTCTTTGCCATGATGCAAGGCTTGAAGGTTTCGCTGCTTGCCGAATGTGTTTAGTTGAAATAGAAAACAATGGAAAACTTGTAACTTCTTGTACTACAAAGACATGGGATGGAATGAATATTTCAACAAACAATGCAAAGGTAATGGATTCTAGAAGGGGAGTATTAGATCTGATACTTTCAAATCACCCTATGGAGTGTCTTAATTGCGAAAAATCAGGAGACTGTAAACTTCAAGACTATGCATATGAATATGGAATTGAAGATGGATCCTATAAAGGCGAAAAGAGGGAAAAATCTATAGATTCTACAAATCCCTTTTATTATTATGACCCTGAAAAATGTATACTCTGTGGTCTTTGTGTAAGGGTATGCGATGAAGTACAGGGTACAAATGCTATTGGATTTGAAGATAGAGGATTTAATACATTAGTTGCAACTCCTTTTAATGTAGGGATTAACGATTCAGAATGTGTTTCTTGTGGAAACTGTGTAAGTGTATGCCCAGTAGGAGCATTGATGCCAAAATCTAAAGAAAAGTTTAGACTTTGGGAAGTTGAAAAGACTAGAACTACATGTTCATATTGTGGAGTTGGATGTCAACTTGACCTTGTAACTAAAGATAACAAAGTAGTTGGGGTTGAACCTGCATTTGATGCATTAAATGATGGAATGTTATGTGTAAAGGGTAAATTTGGATACAAATTTTTATCCCATCCAGATAGACTCAAAACTCCGCTTATAAAAAAAGATGGGGTCTTTCATGAAGCTACATGGGATGAAGCGTATAATCTTATAGTTACTAAGATAAATACCACAAAAAAAGAATATGGAAGCCAAGCATTTGGTGGACTTACATCAGCTAGATGTACAAATGAAGAAAACTATTTATTTCAAAAACTATTTAGAGCAGTAATAGGTACAAACAATGTAGACCACTGTGCACGCCTCTGACATTCATCTACAGTTGCAGGTCTTGCAATTACGTTAGGCAGTGGAGCTATGACAAACAGCATAAGTGAGATTGTAGATACAGATGCAATGTTTGTAATAGGATCAAACACTACAGAAAACCATCCAATTATTGGAGCTAAAATGAAACAGGCAATTAAGAAAAATGGATCTAAGTTAATAGTAGCAGACCCTAGGGAAATTGAATTATCACAGTATGCAGATGTATATCTTAAGCTGAAGCCTGGCACAAATATTGCTCTTTTAAATGGAATAATGCATGTAATTATTGAAAAAGGCTTACAAGATGTTGAATATATAAAAGAAAGAACGGAAAACTATGAAGCACTTGTAGAGATGGTAAAAGATTATACTCCTGAAAGAGTAGCAGAGATATGTGAAGTTGATGCTGATGATATCATTAAAGCGGCTACCATATATGCTGAGGCAAACAAAGCGGGAATTTACTATACAATGGGAGTAACTCAACATACCACAGGTACAAATGGAGTAATGAGTGTATCAAATCTAGCTCTTCTTTGCGGGAACGTAGGAATAGAATCCGGAGGAGTAAATCCCCTAAGAGGCCAGAACAATGTTCAGGGTGCATGTGATATGGGAGGGCTTCCAGCTGACTACCCAGGCTATCAAAAAGTATTTAAGCCAGAAATAGCAGAAAAATTTGAAAAAGCATGGGGTAGGGACCTATCTAAAACTGTAGGACTTACAGTTTCAGAAATGCTAGATGGTGCATATAATGGGGATATAAAACTTTTATATATAATGGGAGAAAACCCTATGGTTTCAGATCCAGATATAAGTCACGTAAAGAAATCATTAGGCAAATTAGACTTACTAGTAGTACAGGATATATTTTTAACTGAAACAGCAGAGCTGGCAGATGTAGTACTTCCTGCAGGGGCATTTGCTGAAAAGGATGGTACATTTACAAATACAGAAAGAAGAATTCAAAGGGTTAGAAGGGCCATTAATCCACCAGGAAAAGCAAAAGCTGATTGGGAGATATTAATGGACATAATGAATAGACTTGGGTACAGCAAAAAATATATGAATACAAGTGATATAATGGATGAAATTGCTAGTCTTACACCTTCTTATGGGGGAGTAAATTATAAGAGGCTTGAAGACCCTATGGGACTTCAGTGGCCATGCTTAGATGAAGATCATCCAGGCACTGTTTATCTCCACAAAGAAGCTATAGCTAGGGGTAGAGGTATGTTTATGCCATCTCCTCATGCAGATAGTGCTGAAATGCCAGATAAGGAATATCCATTTATATTTACTACGGGAAGAATACTTTACCACTATCATACAAGGAGTATGACTGGAAGGGTAGATGGATTAAATGAAAAAGCCCCTTCAAATTATGTTGAGATAAATGAAGATACTGCTAATAAAATGAGTATAAAAGATGGAGAAATAGTAAGACTTACATCAAGGCGTGGCCAAGTAGAAGTTCCAGCCAGGGTAACTAATATTGTAGGGGAAAAAGTATTGTTTATGCCATTCCATTATGCCAAAGGTGCAGCAAACTATCTTACCAATACTGCCTTAGATCCAGTAGCAAAGATACCGGAACTAAAAGTTGCAGCTGTAAGACTTGAAAAGATAGAAGCATAGGAGGTAATTATGAAAAATTATGAAGGAGTTCTAAGATATGCAATGCAGATGGAATTAGATGGAGCAAATTTTTTCAAGGAAAATGCAGAAAAATTTGTAAATCCTACTTCCAAAGAATTATTCCTGAAATTAGCAGATGTTGAGATGGAACACTATAGGTATCTTGAAAATCAACTTAAGGTTTATCTTGAAAGCAATAAATTTGATATAAGCGATGAAGTGATGAATAGAGAAGAAAATATATTTAAAAATAGAGAAGAATCAGAGCATATAGAAGCTACTTTAGAACAATCAGATATACCAGATGTAACTATTCTTAGAATGGCTTATTTAATAGAGAAAGATTATAAAGAGTTTTATGAAAAACAAGCTAATGAGGCAAAAGATGAAGATATAAAGAAAATATTCGGAAAGCTAGCTAATTGGGAAGCAGGTCATGAAAAAATATTTAAAAATGAATATGATAAGAGAATGAAAGAGTATATGAACTTGCCTTGGGGAGGTTAATTTCTTGAGTTTCAAATATACACAAGGCAAGAATATTATTATTCTAGAAAATAGGTGATATGATGA
>CAZWTU010000004.1:34359-44535 GCA_964637035.1 uncultured Tissierellaceae bacterium | reverse complement strand
TCAAATATACACAAGGCAAGAATATTATTATTCTAGAAAATAGGTGATATGATGAGAAAATTTGGAACAGCCATTATACTTGCAGGTGGAAAAAGTTTAAGAATGGGCTTTGATAAGCAATTTTTAAAAATAGATCAGAGAAGACTTATGGATTCTCTAATCAATAAATTAAAAAAAGAATTTAGTGAGATAATAATTGTGACAAATAAACCTGAATACTATATAGGGCTTAGCCACAAGATAATTACAGATAAATTGAAAGACAAAGGGCCCCTTGGGGGAATTCATGCAGGGCTCCTGGAATCCTCATCTAAATATTCATTTGTGGTTGCTTGTGATATGCCAAATATCAACATGGAATATGTAAGATATATGAAGGAATCTATGGGTGATGAAGATCTTCCTGGCTGTGTAACCAACTTTATGGATTGGATAGAACCTTTTAGCAGTTTTTATTCTAGGGATTTAGTGATTGATATAGAAGAACATATAGCAAGTGGTAGAAGGTCAATCAATTCTATGTTAAAGGATATGAATGTTAGGTATATAGAAGAGGACACAGCTAGAAAGTTTAGCCCAAACTGGGATATGTTCTTAAATTTAAATACTCGGGAAGATTTAAATAGCTACCTAGAAGAAAACAAGATGTCTTGGAGTGTGTAAAATGAAATGGATTAAAAACATAGAAATCGCTAGAGTGAAAGGTGAAACTATGAGGAAAGAGGAGGATATTCTGATAGTGGAATATCCTTTTACCATATTTATAAATCAAGAAGAAATAATAACATTATTGTGTAGTCCAATGGACCTAAAAGAACTTGCAATAGGCTTTCTGTTCTCAGAAGGCTTTATAGATGATATGTCTAATATACTAGATATAAATATTGATGAAGATAAAGGTATTATATATATAGATATAAAAAACAGAAAAATTTTGGCGGAAAAGCTTC
The DNA here is from genome assembly GCA_964637035.1 of uncultured Tissierellaceae bacterium. Taxonomy (GTDB): domain Bacteria; phylum Bacillota; class Clostridia; order Tissierellales; family Tissierellaceae; genus CAZMMV01. The sequence continues at coordinate 43,585 of CAZWTU010000004.1, read as the reverse complement.
AAGGCAAAAGAACTATTACCTCCGGTTGTGGAAAGGGAACTATGTTTTACAATGTACTAGATAGCTTTAAGTCTAAGAAAATAGAAAGTCCCTTGGAAATAAAGATAGATGAAATTAAAGCCTTGGTAAGGGAATTTAATCATAAGTCTGAACTTTTTTTATCCACAGGCGGAGTTCATAGTTGTGGTTTGTGTACAAAAAACGATATAATATTTTTTGCTGAGGATATAGGAAGGCATAATGCATTGGATAAGATTTTAGGAAGCGCAATTATTGAAGGCATTGACTTTGAGGATAAGCTAGTGATTACTTCTGGAAGGATTTCTTCTGAAATGTTAATTAAAATAGCTAAACGAGGAATTCCTTTGATAATTTCTAGATCAGCTCCTACAAGTCTTGCAATAGAATTGGCTAAGGAGTTAAATATAGGTGTAGTAGGATTTGCAAGAGGAGAAAGAATGAATATTTATTCAAGCTTTTCTAGCTTTAAATTATAAGCCTGGAAGTAGATTTGAGGGGGAAATAATGGAGAGATATAAAAGAAATTACTCATCTATATCAAAAACAGAACAAGACATACTAAAAAATACAAAAGTAGCTATAGTTGGGCTGGGTGGACTTGGTGGCTATGTGGTTGAAAACTTAACAAGGCTAGGAGTAACAGATTTACATATTATAGATAGTGATGTATTTGAAACTTCAAATCTAAATAGGCAAGTACTGTCTACAGAAGAAAACATAGGAAAAGAAAAGGTTAAGGAAGCTTATAATAGGATTATGAAAATAAATTCAAATGCAAAAGTGAAAGTTTATAATTCTAGATTGACTGAAAATAGCTATGATATGTTAGAGGGCGTAAATTTTGTATTTGACTGTTTAGATTCTATAAAATCTAGACTTGACCTAGAAAAACTCTGTGACACCATGAACCTAGCTTTAATTCATGGAGCCATAGGAGGATTTTATGGTCAAGCAGCTATTTCAAGTAAGGACAATAGGATTTTTAAAAAGATATATAAAGATATAAAAACAGGAGATGAATCATTTGGCAATCTACCTATGACCTGTATGATAGTAGCAAGCATCCAGGTGAATTTATTCTTAAGGTTTTTATTTGAAAAAGAATTTAAGAATGAATTGATTCTTGTAGATGTTAAGAGAATGGAAATAGATAAAATCTCTATTTAATACCTAAAACTAGGTGGTGAAGATTTGAGTTGGAATAGATTAAATGAAATAATTAAAAATATACCTATTGGAATAGCCATATCTGATAGTAGGGGTATAATTAAAAATGTAAACAAAAAATTTCTAGAAATGTTTGGATATAAATGGCGGAACTTTAATGATTTAAATATGGATATGATTTTAGAAGAATTTGAAGCTTTAATAAAAACATTGAATGAAGAAAATACATTTGAAAATCAGGAAGTATTTATACACTCAAAAACAAACAAGCTAAGATTTATACTTTCTATGTACTTTATAGAAAGTTCTAATGAAGAGCAAGATATATTGTATCTTTTTAATGATGAAAAGAAAAAGAGGAAGCTTGCAAGTAGGATAGAGACAAATCGAGCCATATATACCTTTGACAAGATAATATATAAAAGTGAGATATTTCAAAGAACTATTGAATTTGCAAAGAAAATCTCGGACTCTAAATCGACAGTTTTAATTACAGGAGAATCAGGCACTGGTAAAGAAATATTTGCACAGTCCATACATAATTATAGTAATAGAGCTAGTATGCCATTTATAGCTATAAATGCTGCTGCTATACCGGCTAACCTAATAGAATCTGAACTATTTGGTTATGAAGGTGGAGCTTTTACAGGGGCTAAAAAACAAGGACAAGCAGGTAAATTTGAAATTGCTCATAAGGGAACCATATTTTTAGATGAAATTGGGGAAATGCCCCTGATCCTACAAACTAGACTTTTAAGGGTCCTTGAAGAGGGAATAGTTTCTAGAGTAGGTTCCACAGAGCAAATTTATGTAGATGTGAGGATAATAGCAGCAAGTAACAAGGATTTAAAAAAGGAGGTCATGGATGGAAACTTCAGAAAGGACCTATTTTATAGATTAAATGTACTTCCTTTGGAATTAGCACCACTTAGAGATAGGAAAGAAGATATTCCACCCCTAGTAAATTTTTTCATGGAGAAAATTTCTAGGGGTCTAAATAAAAGAAAAGTAGAAATATTGAATAGGGAAATGGATATATTGATAAATTATGATTGGCCAGGGAATGTAAGGGAGCTTGAAAATCTAGTAGAATTATTAATAAACTTGGAGTATGTTCCAGAAGAGTTAATAAAAAGTTATAAAGAAGATATAACTATTAAAAATGCTTTGGATTTAAATATCTTTTCAAGTGACCAATTAGAAGGAGACTTTTCTTTGGAGGAAATAGAAAGAAATCATATAAAGTATATGCTAAGGAAAAATGACAATAATATAACATCAACTGCAAAGGAACTAGATATAGGTAGAAATACCCTCTATAGAAAAATGGAAAAATATGATTTAAGATAATCTTGTATATTAAATATACTTTATATATAAGATCCTACATACATAAAGGCTTGCAGGTGTAATGAAATGGAGCTATTATGTTCCGAGATGGAGCTATTGTGTGCTATAATAGAACGCACCCTACAATTAATTTAATTATAGAATATTATTAATAATTTTCTTTAAATATATGTAATACATTTCAAAAGGAACTCTCTTTATTCTAAGGGCTGAATGCCTTAGTTGTGGCTTCTCATAGGGTGATTTTATAAGCTCAATACTCATACTAATAAACTAATTAAATAGACTGAATATTGGCATACCTATTGCATAGTACATATTGGCATACCTATTGCATAGTACTATGGTAGAGTAATATAAAAAGGGGGATTTTTTATGTATGGTTATATGGGTAAAATATTAAGAGTAAATTTAACAGATAGAAGTTATAAATCAGAAGACTTAGATTTTGAAGTAGCTAAAAAATATCTTGGATCAAGAGGACTTGGAGTTAAAATAATGATGGATGAAGTCCCAGCAAAGGTAGATCCATTTAGTGAAGAAAACAAACTTATAGTAGCCACAGGAGGACTTACTGGAGCGCCCCTACCTACGTCAGGTAGATATATGGTAATTACAAAGTCTCCATTAACAGGAACTATTGCCATATCAAATTCAGGTGGGCAATGGGGACCTAAATTTAAAGCTACAGGATATGATCTAGTTATATTTGAAGGCAAGGCAGATAAACCAGTATACTTATATGTAGACGATGATACAGTGGAAATAAGAGATGCAGGACATCTTTGGGGTAAGACCTTAACTGAGACCACAGCTATATTAGATGAAGAGGCAAAAGGGGCTAAGGTACTTGCCATAGGACCTGGTGGAGAAAGATTATCTCTGATTTCAGCTATTATGAATGATGTAGATAGGGCTGCAGGAAGAGGCGGAGTAGGTGCTGTAATGGGGTCTAAAAACTTAAAGGCAATAGTTGTTAAAGGAACTAAGAAAGTTCCCATATACGACCAAGCTAAAGCCAAAGAAGTCTCTGATTCAAAAGTACAAACATTAAGAGATGACCCAGTAGCAGGAAGTGGACTACCGACTTATGGTAGTGCAGTACTTGTAAACATTATAAATGAAAGTGGAGTATTCCCAGTTAGAAACTTTCAAGAGTCATATAGTGATAAGGCCGACATGATTTCTGGCGAGAGTTTAACTGAACATCATCTAGTTAGAAAATCTGCATGCTTTAGATGTCCCATAGCTTGTGGAAGAATTGTAAGATTAAAGGATGGAAGAGTAGTAGGGGGACCTGAATATGAGACTATATGGGCCTTTGGTGCAGACTGTGGAGTATATGACTTAGATGCAATCAATGAAGCAAATCTACTTTGTAATGATTATGGGCTTGACACTATTTCAACAGGGGCTACTATTGCTGCAGCTATGGAATTATATGAAAAAGGTTATATAAAAGATGAAGATATTGCAGAAGACGGATTGAGTTTGAATTGGGGAGACGGTGAAGCTGTAGTTGGATGGACAAAGAAGATGTGTCTTAATGAAGGATTTGGTGCAAAGTTGAAGGAAGGTTCATTTAGGCTTTGTGAAGAACTTGGAGCACCAGAGATTTCAATGACTGTTAAAAAACAAGAACTTCCAGCATATGATCCTAGGGGAATTCAAGGACATGGTCTAACCTATGCAGTAAATAACAGGGGAGGATGTCATATTAAAGGATATATGATAAGTCCTGAGATATTAGGTTATCCAGAGAAATTAGATAGATTTTCTTTGGAAGGAAAAGCTGCATATACAAAGGTATTCCTAGACCTAACAGCAGTTATTGATAGTATTGGCTTATGCGTATTTACAACATTTGGCTTAGGGCTTCCAGATTATGTAGATATGTACAATGCGGTAGTGGGAGATGTATATGATAATGATAGTCTATTGGAAGCGGGAGAGAGGATTTGGAATTTAGAAAAACTATTTAATATTAGAGAAGGAATAGATAGTAAAGAAGATAAACTTCCAAAGAGACTTTTACAAGATCAAATTTCAAATGGACCTTCAAAGGGTCATGTTCATAAATTAGATGAACTTCTTCCAGAATATTATGAGTTAAGAGGTTGGGATAAAGATGGGGTCCCAATGGAAGAAACACTAGAAAGATTAGGATTAGGACAATATAAATAATCTTAAACATTAAGGCCCTTAAGGGCCTTAATGTTATTTGGAGGGATAATATGAATATAGAGTTAAGATTATTTGCAACATTTAGGGAAGGTAGAGAAAAAAAGTATTTTTTAGAAGTTGAAGAAGGAACAAAATTAATAGATATTGTAAATAAATTTGAAATAGCTCAAGAAGAAGTTAGCATAGCATTAATTAATGGAATAGATGGAAGACTAGATAGAAGTTTAAATGAAGGCGATGTTCTTGCCTTATTCCCGCCAGTTGGTGGAGGCTAAGGAGTTATTGCTGATTTTAAATTGTATTGATTTACATTAACAGATAAATATGATAAACTTATCATAGACAAATTAAATAACCTCCGAGCATTATAGCCTAAGAATAATATTTATGGCTCTAATGCCGATAGGGTTTGATTGGAAACGGTCAAGCCTCCTGATGGAAAGGAGTTTAAATTTATAACAGCATTTCCATCGGAATGTTGTTTTTTTGTGTTATTTTTGAGATTAAATTAAATTTTTAAGACAAATTAATTTGAAAGGTGGAATGTTTTATGGGTAAAAAAACAAGAAATTTAGTAGCAATTGTAATGATGTTGGTAATGCTACTATCACAATCACTAGTATTAGCAGAGGATGCTGGGGTGTATGTTTTAAACATTTCAGGAGAGGCCATTAAATCTGAATTGAAATTAACAATTGAGGACCTTAAGGCAATGCCAGAACAGGCACAGATTGATGAAGAATATATTTATAATAGTAAAAAGGGCCAACAATCTGTAGAATTGAAAGGTATAAGTTTAGCATATTTATTTAAAGACAAGGCAGGATTAAACGTTGAAAATGCAGAAGTAGTATTGGAAGCTAGTGATGGATATCCAGTACCCACACAAGACCTTCAAGAAATATTAAATGAAGATTTGAAATACATTTTAGCATATGAAATAAATGGAGAAGAACTTGAAGAAGTTACAGTATACAGAAAGTTAAAAGAAGATGGAGAATTCAATACAGTATTCAAATCTATAAATAAAATAACTGTTGGACAAGCTATAACAGAAGTTGAAGAAAATTTAGAAATCTTATTAAGTGAAATAGATTGGGCAGAGTATGAGATGGAGGAAAATAATTATTCTACAAATAACAGTTTAGGATTTCATAAAATAGTTAAGGTTAAAGGTTATGATTTATTAGACACAATAGGCAAAGACAATTTAAAAGAGGGTAAAAATTATAATGTTAAATTTATTTCTTCAGATGGCTTTGAAATTGAAAAAACCATTGAAGAATTAACAGATCTATATTTCTTTAGTGATTTTACTGAGGAATCCAAAGAGTCTATACCACCAATGATTGGAAAATATACAAAAATACTAGGAGACTTCCCTAAAGACCAACTTGGAACTCCACTTGTATGGGAGGATATGGATATAGGTGAAGAAGATTTAGATAAGGGATTCCCAAAATTAGTTTTTGGCCAAACAAATATAGATGATATGAATATGTCTAAATGGGCTAAAGAAGTGGTAAAAATAGTTATTGAAGAAATAGAGGAAGTAAAAGAAACACAAGATATTGTCTTTACTGATATAACAGAAGAATATCATTTCGCAGAAATAGCAATAAAGGACTTAGCAAGAAGAGGAATCATAAATGGAGTAGGTAATGATCGTTATGCACCTGAAAGGGAGCTTACAAGAGCTCAATTTTGTAAGATAGTAGTTGAATCTTTAGAATATGAAAAGAGTGAATATACAGGCGAATTTAGCGATGTAGAGTCTGGTAACTGGGCAGGAGAATATATACAAACAGCAATAGATAAGGAACTATTTAAAGGTTATACAGATGGTACATTTAAGCCAGATGAAAAGATTAATAGAGAACAAATGGCAACAGTAGTTGGAAGAGCTGCTGTAATTGCTGAAAAACCAGGTTCAGAAAAAATTGAAAAATTTGTAATGAGAAAATCTGATTATCTAGATAAGGATGATGTTTCAGAATGGGCAGAAAATGGAGTAGCATGGCTAGAAGCAGAGAAAGTTTTTGTGGGTATTGCAAGTGAAAACTTTTATCCAAGAAAACTAGTAAACCGTGCAGAGGCAGCTTTAATAATTTACAATACTTTATTTAGATAAATAAAATATAAATGGACGAGGACGGCTGTTTTCGTCCATTTATGTAAAATTAGGAGGAAATTATGAGAAAAAGAAATTATAGTATTAAAAAATTTACGGCTATTCTATTAATTTTTGGAATGTTATTATCACAATTAGGCATATTTTTAAATTCTGTTGATGCAGCAAGTACAGACTTTTTAATAACTGGAACAGGATTAAAAAAAGAAGTTTCAATATCAGAAGCTGACTGGTCTAAATACAAGCTTCAGGAAAATATATATTCTACAAATAACAGCTTGGGTTTCCACAAAATAGTTAAAGTTAAAGGCTATGATTTATTAGACATAATAGGCAAAGATAATTTGAAGACAGATGAAAATTATAGTGTTAAATTTGTTTCTTCAGATGGTTTTGAAATCACAACTACAATGGAAGAATTAACAAATACATACTACTATAGTGACTTCACTGAGAAATCTAAAAAAATTATAAGGCCAATGATTGGAAAATATACAAAAGTATTAGCTGATTTTCCTAAGAATAAATTTAAACCACCTATTAAATGGGGAGATAGTGAAATAGGAGAAAAAGATTTAGATAAGGGATTTCCGAAATTAATTTTTGGACAAACAGATGTGGATGATATGAATATGTCTAAGTGGGCTAAAGAAGTGGTTAAAATAGTTATAGGAGAGGAAATAGGGTTAAAGGATGATGTTAAGCAATATTCAAGCTTTAAACACATTGCAAGTGACGGTGCACCCTATAATGTAGATGCTATAACAAGTGCCACCTTAACAGTAGAGGGCCCTGCTCTTGAAGGTTATAGGGCCTTATCATTGAGACAGTTAGAAGAAGACATACAAGGTCAAGAACAAAATGATTATTATGAAAAAATGGGGACTAGTATCGTAAAGAATACTTACGAAGGTATAAATGTAAAGTATTTAATGGATAATTATGTAAATGCAAAAGCAAATGCTGAAAATATTGTTTTCAAAGATAAATCTAGACAAACAATACTGACTACTAACTTAGATAAGTTAGAGAAATACTTTATCGCATATGGAATAAATGGTGTACCCTTGGTGTATTTAGATAGTGATGTAGGCTATAGGGCAGATAAAAACAATGATGATGGATGTTTTAAACTTGTATATCAACAAGATGAAAAAAATGCAGTTGAGTTTTCCAATGTAGCTTATATTTACGCCGAAGAAAAGGGTGCAAAGAATATCTTTGAACATACTTATGCCCCTTACAATGACCCAAAATATACTGATTATGAACTAATAATTCATGGAGATGCAATAGATGAAAAGGTGGTTTATAAAGTATCAGATATTGAAGCTATGGAAGATATAAAATATGAAGATGAATACAGTCTTTCTAATAGTGAATATTATTGGTATTACAATACCTACAAAGGTGTTAAGCTTTGGGACTTACTTGAAAAAGCAGGTTTAGATAAAAATATAGGAGAAGATACAAGAGTGCAATTTATAGCAGCTGATAATTACAATTTTCAGCCAATGACAATAAAGGATATAAAAGATAATTCCCTTTATGGATATTATGAAAAGGATAATTTAGATAAGGGGGATGGTACATTTGATGGAGATAGTGTAGAACCCCTTCATTCAGGAATGCCACCACTTGTAGCCTATGGCTTTAATGGATACCCATATGTAACAAGACCAAATGATGATGGATTTAATCCAGGATTAGGAAATGCAGGTGGACCTCTTAGGGTAATATTTGGAAAGACTGATTACAACGATACAAATGGGTCAAATCAGGTACAATTTATTAAAGAGATAATCCTTGGAGAAGGGCAACCTATATCAACGGGTGATACTGAGACAGAAGAAGGAGAAAGCACTAAGAAAGATGTAGATCCAAATGCACCTTGGACCCATGACAATGGAGTTTATAAAGAGTATTTAGACTTACCAGTGCTTCGAGTTACAGGGTCACAAGTAAAAGAACCGATGACATTTACATTAAGACAAATTGAAAATTTAACAGATTTGGCCTTAAGAGATACTTACTCTGGAGATGGTATTCATGACTTTGAGGGGGTAGGATTATGGGACATCATTTCCAAAGTAGTTGGATTAAAAGAAGGAGTTGACACCCCCAGTATAAGGGTATTTAGTGGACAAAATTACAATCAAATATTAAGAAGTAATGAGCAGGTTATAAATGGAGTTTTAAATTCTAAAGGAAAGGTAAAAGATATTATTTTAGCATATGCTATAAATGGACATCCTCTTGTTCCAAATGAAGGAAGTACTGGATATTCAAATAATAATGCTTTTGGACCCCTTAGGTTGATTCTTGAAGAAAATAAATCCATGTGGATTAAATGGACAGATTGTATAGTAGTTG
>CAZWTU010000004.1:32597-34259 GCA_964637035.1 uncultured Tissierellaceae bacterium | reverse complement strand
GAAGAAAATAAATCCATGTGGATTAAATGGACAGATTGTATAGTAGTTGGAAGCGGAGACTATGAAGCTCCAAAAATAGAAGACGTAAAAGGCTTGGACATTGAGGATGATAAAGCTGAATACGCAATAGAAGATGGTAAGACTTGGTTAACATATAAAAATGATACAGGTAAGGAATTACCAGAAGCAAGTGTAAGAAGCATGGGATATGACAGTGAAGGCGCTTTATGGATTGGAACTAATAATGGGGGTCTGTCTGTTGTAGGTAAAGATGGACAGTGGAAACATTACGATGAAATTGATACTGTAAATGCAGGGAAATTAAAAGTTGATACATCTTATGCCATAGCACAAAGGCAAAATGGTGAATTGTGGATAGCCTTAGGAGGATTTACTACACCCCAAGGTTTATTGGTAAAAAGTGGTGACCAATGGAAGCAATTTAACACAGACAACTCTGATCTTCCAGATTCCTTTGTTCAAGTATTAGAACTTGATAGACAAGGTGGACTTTGGATAGGTACAAAAGATGGGGTCGGACATGTGGGTAAAGATGACCAATGGACAGTTTACACTTCTGAAGAAGGGTTGTTGCCTTATTCTGTAGATGCAATAGAGCCAGATGGAAAAGGTGGAGCTTGGATAGGATATTATCCTGATACTAAAGGGGACAGTGATAACCCAATATATTTAGGCGGTTACCAACATCTTAAGTCTGATGGAACTATTATAACTTATGAAGGATTTGACCAGGAAAACTTCAATGTAAATTGGGTTAGAAGTATATCTATGGACAAAGACGGTGGGGTATGGGTTGTAAGGTCAGGAAATGTACCAGAACTTGGACAAGGTGAAGTAGACTATATAATTGATGGTGAAAGAACAGTCTATACAGCAAGTGAACTTTACCCAGAAATTGCTGAAGAAGATGACATAAGACTTTTAGCAACAGATAAAGAAGGAGCAATCTATATTGCAACTTTAAAGAAGGGCCTTGTAAAATCTGACGAAATTGGGAAGACATCTGAAGTGATTAATTCAGCAAATAAATTACCATCTAATAAGTGGAATAACGTATATTTCTTAGATATAGATGATGAAAATGTATTTATAGGGACAAATGGTGGAGCAGGAGTTTATAAAAAGGCAAAGACATTTGAAGATATTGAGTTCCATCCTTATGAAGCTGAAATTTCTAACATGGCTACTATGGGATATATAAATGGGTATGGCGGGATGTATAGACCGGATGAAGATATTACACGGGGAGAACTTGCTTCACTACTTGTAAGAGTTATGAATCTGAAGTCAACTAAAACCATAGATATTTCATTGAAAGACATAAAGCCAGATGATTGGTTTGCAAAAGATGTAAGATTAGCAGTAGAAAAAGATATTATTACAGGATATGAAGACAATACCTTCAGACCAAATAATTTAATAACTATAAATGAAATTGAAGAAATAGTGAGAAAAATATCAGGAGACAATTTTGAAGAAAATGTTATAATGAAGATGTTCCCAGACGAAATATTGGAAAGTAAGAAAAATGCAAATAGAGGACAAGTAGCATATATATTACTGAGATTTTTAAAGAACTAAAATTGGATTAGGGAATAGTACAAGATTGCTGAAAAAGTATCAATTTTATGGTTTGTCATC
>CAZWTU010000004.1:30814-32497 GCA_964637035.1 uncultured Tissierellaceae bacterium | reverse complement strand
TTTGTCATCCAGAGCCTAGCCAAGGATCTTATCTTTTCAATACATTCAAGATCCCTCGTTTCACTCGGGATGACAGATCAGCGACTTTTTCACTGGTCTTAGACTGGTTCCCTCCGTATCTTCAAATTTAATACTAGAACTTAACAAGGAGGTTAATATGAAGAAACTCTTATTAATAATGATATTAGCCATTTCAGTGGCCTTATCTGGATGCAGTTCAAAAAATGATGAAGAGGTTGGAAATGCGGAAACAGGGCTGGAATCAAATTCTATAGAAAACCAAGAGGAAGAAGTTGGAAAAGATCATATACAAACTGAAGATCAAGAGGAATCAGAAGACACTGAAAAGCCAAAAAAAGATAAATTAGAAGAAACAGCTAAAGAAATCGAAAGAAACATATTTGAGAAAATAGAAGGATCAGAAGAAGATTCTGAAAAGCTTGCAGAGGAAATCCCATGGGAAATTGAATCCGAAAAATCTGCGCAGGAGAAAGAAGGGGCAGAAGCTCCAATAGAGGAAAAAGCCAATGGGTTGCATATACAAGGTAAAGTTAAAAATCCTTTATCATTAAACTTAGATGATTTAAAAGCTATGAATGATATTATATTTAAGGGAAATTTTTATTCTTTAAATAACTTTGGCACAAGAGCTTATACAGAATTTAAAGGTGTTAATCTTTGGAGTTTGTTAAAGTCAAAGGCAGAGATATCAGATGAGGCCACTAAAGTTAAAATAATAGCATCCGATGGCTATGAAATGCAATTTACTGTAGAACAGGTAAAAAGACAGGACTATATAGATGAAACAGATGACACTGCTAAGTTTCCAATGATAATTGCCTGGGAAGAGAATGGAGAAGAATACGATTTAGATGATGGACTTCCATTTAAATTGGTTATAGGACAAAAAGAGCCAGGAGATGTAAACAAACCACAATGGGTTTCAAATATCGAAAAAATCCTAGTAGAATAAGAAGGTGTATAGATGAAAAATAGAAAATTTTATATAATAATACTTATATTTCTAGTAGCCATAGTAGCTACATTATTTTTCTTTAACAATTCTGCCACAGAAGAAGAATTAAAAGTTAAGGAATTTTATCCAGATGCAAAAAATATAAAAATAGTAAAAGATATATCTGACGACATTTATATATCTTTGAATTTCCCAGCTGTAAAAAGGGCCTATAGTGTTGATGGAGATATTAAGGCTTATGTAGTCAGTTGTGTAGGCTACAATGGACCAATTGATATTTTAGCAGCAATGGATAATGAAAACAATGAGCTTATTGGAATAAAAATATTAGAACATATTGAATCTATGGATTATGCAGGCCATATTGAAGAAGATTGGTTTTTAGAGAGATTTAAAAACATACTAGTAGATAAGTATTTAAATCTAGTAGTGCTAGACAAAGAAAAGCCAGAGGATATAATACAGGTAACAGGGGCAACAGTTAGTTCACAAGCAGTAGTCAATGCAGTAAATGCTGCAATTGGAAGCTACAACTATAAACTTAATAATTTAGAAATGGAAAGTGTTCCAGATGTAGTCCAGCAAGAAGTTTGGAACAAAGATATAAATAGTATGTCTATAAATTGGGAAGATGGTTCCATAAGAATAGATACAGAGCAAATAAAGGAATATGACCAAGTCAAAGTAGAGGCAATACTTATAAATAC
>CAZWTU010000004.1:0-30714 GCA_964637035.1 uncultured Tissierellaceae bacterium | reverse complement strand
ATGTAGATATTAAGGGGTTTTTTACCATGGGTGCAGTAGATGGATTAATAAAAAATGAAACTATATCTATGGTAAGGCAGAGGTATTTTCTTAAAGTAGAAGGAGAAAATGCTCCTATGAATATAGCTCCAAACTTTAAACTTGGGATGAATGTCAAAGAAATGACTCATTTTTCAACTACAAAGGATGCAGTAATATTTCCAGATATAATAAAAGACCTAGTTAGAACAAGGGATATAAAAGGTAAAGAAGCCATGTCCTTAGAAGATATATTATTAATAGGAGGAATGAGATGGGAGGAAGGGGATGAATTTTTAGCCATCTCTACAGGAAATAGGCAAGTAGAATTTTTACCTGATGACTTGTTAAAGATTTATGCATTTAATGAAGATGGTCTAGTTTCCCTATACTATGAGGATAGAGAGATTTTACAAGACTTACTTAGGATAGAAAAAAGATGAAAGAGAAAAAACGAAATATTATTCAATTATTAATATCCACTTTAGTAATAATAAATTGCCTTGTATATGGATTATATATCAATGATATTATAAACTTTAAACTAATTTCCATAGGAGAGCTTAATCCTTATGGAGGCTGGAGTGAGTTTAGATTACTCTTTACTGATGTATCCTATAGATTTAGGGGAATTTCAAAAGGAATAGCTTTAACTATAGCCATAGGTCTAGTATCATTGTTATTAGGAAGGTTTTTTTGTGGGTTTATATGTCCAATTGGCAGCTTGCAGGATTTCTCCAGATATATTGGCAAGAAGCTAGGAATAAAGTCCTTAAGGTTTCCTAAGGGGAAACACCTTAAAGGAGAAATGCTTAAGTATCTCATACTTATCATTTTACTGGTTTTAAGTATATTAGGATTAGGAAATCTTATAGCACCATACTCTCCTTGGACTGCCTATTTAAATTTACTTATGGGATTTAATATTCAAATTGGACTTGTCATCTTGATTGCAATTCTTATACTATCTTTATTTATTAAAAGAGTATTTTGTAGATTTTTTTGTCCATTAGGGGCCTTTCAAAGTCTCCTATATGCAATAGGGCCTTTAAAGGTCAATACAAATAAAGATTGTAATGGCTGTACAAATTGTTTAAGGGACTGCCCAGTTGATATAGAAGAAAGCCATGATGGAATTATTTCACCGGAATGTATAAATTGCTTGAAATGCACAGAAAAACAATGTATAAAAGGCACAAGTGGATATTCTGTAAAGTTTGCGGGAAAAAAGTCAAATAACAATATATATATTTTAGCTAGTTTAATTTTATTTATTTCCATATATTTATTTTTACCCTTAGTAGGCTTTCAAAGACCAATGCAGTCAATTGGAGATTTAGCTAATATGGAAGATGGAATATATACTGGAATAGGCACTGGTTTTGGAGGCAATATCAGAGTTGAAGTGACAATAAACGAAAACGAAATAATCGGAATAAAGACATTGGAACACAGGGAAACTTCTGGATATTATCAAGAAGTCTATAAGAGTGTTTCAAGAGATATAATAGAAAGCCAAAATCTAAATGTAGATGGGATAAGTGGTGCCACATCAACTAGCAGGGGATTTATAAATGCAGTAAAGAGTGGATTAGGCCAATCTCTAATAAAAAATAAGAGGTAAAATATGAATACAAAGAAAACAATTATATTAATATTAATAGTTATTGGGTTGATTTTAAGTGTATACTTATTAAATCCTAAAGAAAAACCTACTTTAAAGATAAGACAAGGAGAAAATCTTCAAATCCTAGAAGGGGAATTCATTTACAATTATCCTGAACCAACTACATTTCCTGCTGTTGTTAGAAGCAGTGGAGAAAAACCTGAAGAAACAGAATATAAGGGCATAGAACTTTCTGAAATCTTGTCTTCATTGAAGGTGGATACTTTAAAGATAGAAAAGATAACTTTAAATGCGGAAGATGGATATAGGGTAATTATAAGCGCTGAGGAATTAAATGAGAGTAAAAATCTTTATTTAGTATTTGAAAGAGATGGGGAAAGATTAAAAAGTAAAAGACAAAATGGCAAGGGTCCTTTTCAGCTTGTCATTAGACGGGACCCATTTAGTCAAAGATGGATCAAGCATGTTAATGAAATTATCATAGAATAATATAAGTCTTGAGAGGTTAATATGAAAAAGAAAAATAGATTTTTAAGTAGATTTTCTATATTTGATTTAGTTATTATAGCAATAATATCAGCATTAGGAATAGCTACAAAACCTATAGTAGTTCCTTTAGTCCATATAATAACGGGCCCATTATTTATACCAGGAGGAGCCGTAGCTGGAGGGTTTTATATGATGTGGCTAGTATTGGGAGCTGGATTTGTCAAGAAAACTGGTACGGCCACACTTATTGGACTGGTACAGGCTATCTTAGTGATTTCGACTGGAATAATGGGTACACATGGAGTAATGAGCTTAGCTTCATATACGATTCCAGGGATTGTAGTTGATATAATATTTTTGTTTTCAAAAGATAAAAGTTTCAATATACTGCATTATGTATTTGGGACAATGGCTGCAAACGTAAGTGGAACTTTAATTGCAAACATTTTGTTTTTTAGACTTCCAAAAGTCACAGTTGTATTAGTCTTGGCAAGTGCAGCATTATCTGGAGTTATAGGTGGAATCATTGTTTGGAGTATTAATCAGGGATTAGAAAAAATAGAAATAAACTTATAAAGGTATGGTAATATATAATGAATAAAAATGTTTTAATAATATTAATAATGATATTAGTAATATTGGCAATGATTTATCTTGTCTCTTGTAGTAATACAGAAGAAATTCAAGGGATAAATATATTTGATAAAAATAAAAACTATATAACTGACTATATACCTAAAAATAAAATAGGATTAAGTGAATTGGTTGATGGAGATATAAAAGGTAAAATTTCAGTGATAACAGAAAGTGGTTCAGTTAATAGTGTTTCAACAAATACCTATTTGGATACGGATAGAAATTCAGTAATTGCCATAGATGATAGTAGGGTGATAAAAGAAGTTAAAGGAATATATATTTCAGAAAATCAATATAGGATAGGAGATGCATACCATGAGTCTAAAGAACATTTAGACAAGGGGGACAAGGTCATGGTAGTACTACTAGATGGATTTTCTTACGACCAGTATAAAAAACTAGATAAGGAAAACTCAATTCCATTTTTTAGCAAGCATTTTCGCAATGAAGCAATTAGTGTATATACACCAGTTACGAATGCAGGTTTTGCCGCTATGATAACTGGAGAAAGACCAGATATTAATGGAATCCATAATAGAGAATATAGACAAATGAAAGTAGAAAGTATATTTGGATATGGTGAGAAAAATGCTAAAAAATCAATTCTTTTAGAAGCAGATATAAAGATATTAAATACAGAAATAGAACCTATTCTTCACATAGATGACAATAAAGATGGAGATATAGATGATGAAATCTTTGAAACTGCTCTTGAAATTTCAAGAGACAATTATGATTTTATATTTATTCACTTTCATGGTATAGATGATAGGGGACATGGTTATGGACCTGATTCCCATGTCACTATGAATTATATAAAGAAAATTGATGGATATATGGAAAAGATAGGTAATGTGTGGAAGGACGCTATAATACTGACATCAGATCATGGAATGAGGGAAATAGATGAAGGTGGAAACCACGGAATCTGTAGATATGAAGATATGCTAGTTCCATATTTCAAAAAGGAGAAGGCAAATGAATAAGAGAGTACTAATAGTTATAGGAATTATAATTGTATTATCTATTATTGTATACTTTTCCTTGAAATTAAGTCAAGAGGCTATAGCAGACCGTAAAAAAACACTGGATAATGCTGAGATAGCCTTAGTATTTGGTCAAGAGGAGGAAATTTTAAATATAGATACCATAGGAGCCATAGGAAAAGAAGAGTTTGAAGCAGTATTAGATACATCTACTACAGATGCCAGCTTACATAAATATACTGGTGTAGAACTTAAAGATATCCTTAGTTATTTCAATGTAGAAGTTCATAATAAAAAAGCAGTAATACTTACTGGAGTAGATGGATATTCAGTAGCATATTCTATAGATGACGTTTTAAAAGATTCAAACATTTATATAGCTTATATGGAAGATGGTAAATACTTAGGAAAAAGAAAAGATGGCGGAAGAGGGCCTTATGAATCCATAATAGTATCAGATCAATTTAGCAATAGAAGATGTAAATGGCTTATTGGGATTGAGGTAAAATAATGTATGGTGTTCAAGTAAGAAATTTAAACTTTAAATATGAAAACAGAGATAAAAAAACCCTTGAAAATATAAACCTAAACTTTAAAACAGGAGAAATTACGGCTATACTTGGGAAGAGTGGCTGTGGTAAAAGCACTCTGTGCAAATGCATGTGTGGCCTTATTCCAAACACATATAAAGGTGAATTTTCAGGGGAGGTACTATTGTTTGGTAAAGATATAAAAGACATGAATATAGATGAAATAGTGACTAAGGTGGGCATTGTATTTCAAAACCCATCAACTCAACTTTTTTCGCCTACCATAGAAGATGAACTTGCTTTCGGACCTGAAAATATGTGCATAGAAAGAGAAAAAATTGGAAGGCGTATAGATAGTATTCTTAAAACCATAAATATGGAAGAATACAGATATGAAAACCCAAATAGTTTATCTGGAGGACAGCAGCAATTGATTGCATTAGCTTCAGTTTTAGTCTTAGAACCAGACATACTAATATGCGATGAGATAATGTCTTGGGTAGATAGACAAGGAAAAAAGGTCATCAAAGATCTTCTTTTGAAATTAAGAGGGGAAGGAAAAACAATTATAATGGTAGACCATGACATGGAAAATATAAAAATAGCTGATAAAATAATATATATATAAGGATGCCTATGGATAAATTTATAGAAATAAAAAATATCAATTATAAATATAATAAAGGCCGGACTGTCTTCAATGATTTTTCAATTGAAATTAATAGTGGAGAGACGACTATTATTACAGGGCCAAATGGGTCAGGAAAAACTACTCTGACAAAACTTATAATGGGAATACTAAAACCACAATCTGGGTCCATTAATATTGCTGGCAAAGACATAAAAAATTCAACCTTGGCCCAACTAGGAGAGAAAATAGCTTATGTTTTTCAATATCCAGAAAGACAGCTTTTCGCAACATCAGTAATGGAAGAACTAAGCTTTCCATTATTATTTAAAGGTGAAGATAAGAGCAAAACACTAAAAAAGGCAGAAGATTTGATAAAAACTTTTGAACTAGAGTCAGTAAAAGACTCCTTTCCATTTTTCTTAAGTTACGGGGAAAAAAGGAGGCTTGCAATAGCATCAGTTCTAATGAATAATCCAAGATATTTAATACTAGATGAACCAACAGCTTCGCTTGATAGTGATAGGATAGGAGTACTTTTAAATATTTTAAATAAACTTAAAGATGAAAAAGTAGGGACACTTATAATAAGTCACAATACAGATTTTATAGAAGCCCATGGTGATAGGATAGTCTCTTTGGAAAGGGGAAAGATTACAAGTGACAAAAATAAAACATCAGGACCCTAGGACAAAACTTGTAATGGTACTCATTCTTTCAACATTTGCTTTAATATACAATGATTTTATGATTCTTTTGGCTATTTTACTTACTTCAATCCTTATAGGATTCTTAGTGGGAAGTGATCTAAAAGCCATAGTAATAAGACTTAAAAAATTTATATATTTGCTTCTTGTTATAGCTATTGTTCAAAGTTTATTTACAAAGGCCGGGAATCCTATTATTTCCATTGGTAAAATTACCTTGATAACAGATTATGGGATAAAGAAATCATTGGAATTTATATTTAGGATAAGTATAATAATAGTGTCAGCAGGGATATTAACTACATCAAGCAGTAGAGAGTTTGTCCAGGCACTTATTCAGATGAAAATCCCCTATGAAATTGCATTTATGGTATCCATAGCTATTAGGTTTTTGCCAATATTTAAAGAAGAAATGACGGACAGTATCATAGCTATTCAGTTAAGAGGAATTGACTTAAAAGGATGTAAAACAAGAGACAAAATAAAAATATATAAGTATATATTTTTGCCAATAGTAATTAATTCTATATTAAAGGCAAGGGAATTGGCGTCAGCTATGGAAATGAGAGGATTTAGAGCTTATTCTGAGAGAACTAGTTTTAGGAAGCTTAAAATGGAGAGGTCAGATTATATAATTATCAGTACAAGTCTTGCTTTATCAATATTCATATTAATATTTGCCAGATAAATTAAAATTAGTGAGGTGTAATATGAGAGTAATTTCAGTAGTTGGAATAACAGAATCCGGAAAGACTACTACAATTGAAAATATAATAGGAGAACTTAAGAGGAGAAACCATAGAGTTGGGTCAGTTAAGGAAATTCATTTTGAGGAGTTCCAAATTGATACAGAAGGGTCAAATACATATAGACATAAAATGGCAGGTTCAGAGCTTGTAACGGCAAGAGGATATTATGAAACTGATATACTATTTCAGGAAAAATTGCCTATAGATAAGATACTAAGCTTTTACAATCATGATTTTGTCATATTAGAAGGTGTTTCAGAGAGTCATATCCCTAAAATAATAACAGCCCATGATATCCCAGGTATTGAAATCAAAATGGATAATACTGTATTTGCAATCTCTGGAAGAATAGCTGGAGAAATATCTGAATACAAAGGCTTGCCAGCAATTAATTCATTGACTGATATTGAAAGGTTAGTAGACTTAATAGAAGAGAAGACATTAGAACAGAATTTAAAAAACAAAAATATAGATGAAGATATAGATATTACAATTAAAATTGACGGTGAAAAAACTGTGCTGACGGAATCTGAAAAAACTACGCTTACAAAGGCTATAGTAAATGCACTTACAAAAATTAATGTATATTCAGAGAATGAGGAAATAGATATATGTATAAAAAACCAGATTAAATAAGAACGGTGCATAGCACCGTTCTTCAATTTAAGATTTATTATTTACTAGTTAATTCAATAAATCTATCTATATCCTTTTCAATTAATCTTAAGGAGTTTCTAAAGAATTCTGGGTCTTGTACATCTATATCCATCATCTTTGCTACATCTCTTATATCATTCTTACCAGTAGCATTTAAGAGAGCATCATATTCTCTTACAAAGTCATCTCCCCTATTTAGGTATTCTGCATATAATCCCTTAGAGAATAACAATCCAAAGGCATACGGGAAGTTGTAAAAGTTCCGACCTGCTGAATAATAATGGGTTTTGTTTATCCACATATAAGGATGAAGTAGAGAATGATCTAGTCCGTTACCATAGGCTTTTCTTTGTGCATCTAGCATCATTTCCTTTAATTCAATTACTGAAAGAGAATGATTTTTTCTTACTTCAAACAATTTGCTTTCAAATAAATATCTACTATAAATATCCACAATAACTTGGCCTGCACCTGATATGGATGCTTCAAGTATTCCTATTGCCTCCTCTTCACTGGCTTCTTTTAATGCTGCATTTATAACTATAGTTTCATTAAAAATAGAAGCAGTTTCTGCAATAGGCATAGGATAGCCAGAGTTTAATATACTTTCATCTTTCAAATTTAATCCATGATAGCCATGTCCTAGTTCATGTGCCAGGGTAGTCATATTTGAAAAGCTTCCATTAAAATTCGATAGTATTCTACTTTCCCCTATGACATGTAAATTAGAGCAGAAAGCTCCCCCTCTCTTACCATCCCTAGGCTCTATATCTAACCAATTTTTTTCATAAGCATTTTTTACATAATCAGAAAGCTTATTGCTAAAGGACTTAAAGTTACTTATTATATATTCCATTGCTTCATCATAGGTAAAGCTAATATTGACTTCACCAATAGGTGCAAACATATCATAGAAAGGAAGTCCGTCTTTATGTCCCAATAGTTCAGCTTTTTTTCTATAATACCTATGAAAAACTGGAAGGAATTCTTTCATTGCTGTAAGCATTGCATCTAGTGTTTCCTTATCCATTCTAGAATCAACTAAAGTTTCTTCAAGAGGGGAATCGAATCCCCTAAGAGATGATGTAGTAAGGACTTGCCCCTTTATACCATTTAATGCAGCAGCAGAAGATTCTTCTATTTTTTTATAAGATTCTAATTCCGCATAATAAGCTGTTTTTCTAATTTCTGGGTCATTGTCATAAGCCAAATTCCTGACTACAGACAAGGGAAGCTCTTTATCTTCACCATCAATATTTATATCTACAAGTAGTGTAGAAGTAATCATATTTTGAAGACTGGCCCAGGCTGAAGAACCTGTAGTTGCCATTTTTGAAATAAGAACTTCTTCCTTTTCACTAAGCATATATTTTGTACGCTCTTTGATTTGCTTTAAATAAAAACTATGTTCCTTTAATAGTTCTGATTTTTCAAGTATTTCTTCTAGATTTTCAATATCTTTTATAAAAGCTTGAAACTGTACTCCAGGTTTTGTTAATCCAGTAGCTTTTGCATTTAAAAGATCTAGATATTGAAGAGACTGGTCATTTTTAGCTTCAACAGAGTTTGTTAGTCTAGCAAAAGCAGAAAGTTTGGATAAAAGGCTTGTTACTTCTTGTGAAAAAAGTATATACCTTTCCATTTTTTCTACAGGATTATTTAGGGAACTTAAGTTTTCACTTGCCCAATTATTAAGGTCTCCAATTAAATCACTAAGCTTTTCTAAATCATTTGCATATTCCTCAGAGTCAAAAGATGAATATAGTTCATTTAAACTCCAACGCATTTAATCACACCTTTCAAAATATTTATATAATTTCATTATAACATAGTATAAAAGATATTAAAGAATTAATTTGAGACCCTAAGTAAATAGAATACCTTAAGTTTACATTAATATATTAAAGTGAATATGTTTTTCGTGATAATGGGCAATATAATTATATGAGAAAAAATAATTTAAGTTTATAATATTTTTCTTGCAATTGGTAGATATTACATGTATACTTAATTAGTTATAGATATAAGGAGGAAGATTTTGTTTAATGAATAAATTAAAATTTGAGGAAATAAACTTATCAAATGAAATACAAAGAGCAGTTTCAGATATGGGATTTGAGGAAATGTCGCCAATCCAATCAGCTGCTATACCTTTTATATTAGAAGGTAGAGACATCATTGGTCAAGCACAAACAGGTACAGGAAAGACTGCTGCTTTTGGAATCCCCATCATAGAGAAATGTGATTTTAATAATAGACAGGTTCAAGCATTAGTTTTATGTCCTACAAGGGAACTATGTATACAAGTTTCAGAAGAAATAAGCAGGTTGGCTAAGTACAAAAGAGGAATAAAAGTACTACCTGTATACGGTGGTCAGCCTATAGATAGACAAATAAGGGCATTGAAGCAAGGTGTTCAAATTGTAATAGGAACACCAGGAAGAGTAATGGATCATATTAGAAGAAAGACTCTAAAACTTGGCGGTGTTAGTATGATGGTTTTAGATGAAGCAGATGAAATGTTTGATATGGGTTTTAGAGATGATATAGCTTTCGTTATGGATGGACTAATGAAAGAAAGACAAACTATATTCTTTTCAGCTACTATGCCAAGGGATATAATAAAATTCGCATCAAGATATCAAAACAACCCAGAAATAGTAAAAGTTGTTCACAAAGAGATGACAGTACCTAAGGTAGAGCAAGCTTATTTTGAATTAAAGCCTCATATGAAGACAGAGATATTATGTAGGCTTATTGACATGTATGATCCAAAATTGTTATTAGTATTTTGTAATACTAAAAGAAAAGTTGATTCATTAATTGAAGAATTACAAGCAAGAGGATACTCTGCTGATGGACTTCATGGAGATTTAAAGCAAGGACAAAGAGATAATGTAATGGGTAAATTTAGGAGGGGTACCATAGAGATTTTAGTGGCTACGGATGTAGCGGCTCGTGGTATAGATGTAGATGATATAGATTTAGTTATCAACTATGATTTACCTCAAGATGAAGAATATTATGTCCATAGAATAGGTAGAACAGCTAGAGCAGGTAGGGAAGGTAGGGCATTTAGCTTTGTATCAGGAAGAGAAATTCAGAAGCTGAAAGCTATACAAAGATATACTAAAACTAATATTGCTAGAAAAGATTTACCAACTTTAAAAGATATTGAATCAAATTATACAGTATCTATGGTTGAGAAAATTAAAAGTGAAGTTGATAAAAAGGGATTAGAAAAATATGAGAAGATAATAAATTCAATATTAGAAGATGACTATACTTCTTTTGATATTGCAGCAGCTATTCTTAAATTTTACATGTCTGAAAACAAATTAGAGGGACATGAAGAGTTAGCTATGGTAGATTTTCATAGTAAGTCTAGCCCGAAAGCTAGAACTGATTCAAAACCTAGACCTGCTTCAAGAGGAAATATGACTAGACTATATCTTAATGCTGGTAAGAGAAGAGGATTGAGTCCTAGACATATACTTGGGGCAATACTTGGAGAAACGAAAATAGATAAAAACCTAGTAGGGGATATAGATATATATGATAAATTTACCTTTGTAGAAGTTGATTCTGGTGAAGTAGATACAATGCTAGAAAAGTTAAACGGCTCTAGAATAAAAGGTAAAAAAATCACAGTTGAAATAGCAAATCCCAAAAAGAGATAAAACCAGGCTAGCCTGGTTTTTTTATTTGTTCCTAATATTATTTGTTATTGGTTTGATAAGTGGAAGAAGAACAAAATAGATTTTAATTAAGGATTGGCTTAGCCAATCCTTAATTTTTTGCAATTTTCCTATGTAACTGGCAAGGTCCAGCAAAATACCTACTAAATACCTAGTAAAATATATTTAAATTGTAGTATAATAAAAGATAATCATGTAGAATGTTATATAATGGTATATATTTATGGTTAGAATAAGGTAAGGTATTAAAATATAAGATAAATATTTTTATCAAAGGATAGGAGAAGATAATATGAAAATGTTTATGAGCGACAATAACTCAGGTGTCCATCCAAAGATAATGGAAGCAATGGTAAATGTAAATAAGGACCATGACCATTCTTACGGTAGTGATGATATAACTATAAGGGCTAAGACCATGATTAATCAGCTTCTTGGCAAGGAAGTAGATGTATATTTTGTTTCTACAGGAACTGCAGCAAATATTATAGGCTTAAGTGGCTTATTAAAGCCTTTCCAGGCAGTTGTATGCCCTGATACTGCCCATATTAATGTAGATGAATGTGGGGCATTAGAGAGATTTAATGGATCTAAGATACTTAGTGTAGAAAATAAGGATGGGAAGATTAAAAAAGAGGATATAGGGAAATTTCTTGCTTCCAGGGGAGATGAGCATCAGAGCCAGGCTAAGATAATATCCATATCTCAAACTACGGAAACCGGGACCTTGTATTCCATAAAGGAAATAAAAGAACTTGCAGATTTTGCTCATGACAATAATATGCTTCTACATATAGATGGAGCAAGAATAGCAAATGCCGTAGTTGCATTGGATTCTAGCTTTAAAGAAATGATTACTGATACAGGAGTAGACTTATTGTCCTTTGGTGGTACTAAAAATGGAATGATGATGGGAGAAGCTATAGTTTCTCTCAATCCAAAACTGAGTGAGGATTTTAAATTTTATAGAAAACAAGGAATGCAACTAATATCAAAAATGAGGTTTGTATCAGCCCAATTTGTAGCATACTTAACGGACAATTTATGGCAAGATAATGCTTTAAATGCTAATCAAATGGGTATGTATTTAAAGGAAGGCCTGTCTGAATTTTCTGAAATAACCATAAAAGATGGATTAAATACAAATATAATATTTTTATATATGGAAAAGGATTTAATAAAGTACTTACAGGGAAAATTTGATTTCTATGTTTTAAATGAAGATACAGGCTTAGTTAGACTAGTTACATCCTTTGATACTACAAAGGCAGATATAGATAAATTTATTACTGCTATAAATAACAGGGTGAAATAATAATTAGCAATCATGGCTTTGGTAGATGTCGCATAAGAAGGGGCATGAAATATATGAAAAATTTCTTCAATAGAAGCTTAATAACTATATTATTTATACTGTCTTTACTTATTGCCCAAATAATACTAGTATCAGATATTGATGTACTTGCTGAGGGAGAGGGCAAAGTCTATAAGTTTGCAGGGGATTATAATCATCCACCCTATGAATATGTGGACAAGAAAGGTGAATTTGTTGGCTTTAATATTGATATTATAAAAGCAATAGGGGAAGATCAGGATATAAATATTGAGATTGTACCCATGGAGTGGTCTTATGCTGTTAGCTCTCTCAGTTTAGGGGATGTAGATGGGGTTATTGGTATGAGTAAAAGTAAAGACCGGGAAGAAAAATTTAAATTTATTTCTCCAAACCTTATTGTAGATGAAGTAATATTTGCTAGTTCACATAGTGTATCTATAAACAGATTGGAAGACTTAGAGGGTTTGAAGGTAGGTTATCAGGCCAATGACCGTAATGAAGAAAATATTTTAAAAATTCCAAAGGTTGTTGCTGTCCCTAAGGTAAATCAGGAACTGGCTCTTTTAGCATTAAAAAACAAAGAGCTAGATGCAGTTCTAGGAACCAAGCTAGTAGGAACTTACCATTTGCAAAAAAATAAATTAGTAAATGAGATACAAATAGTAGGAGAACCTATTAATAATTTAGAATATGGAATAGCTATTGGCAAGGAAGATATGGAATTATTCCAAATCCTAGAAGATGGTTTAGCTAATATTAAAGAAAAGAATATCCATGATAAAATTTATAGTAAGTGGTTTAGAAAAGGTGAAGTTACCTTGGCTGAAACCATTAAAAGGTATAAAAGAGAAGTATTATTTTTTGCTATATTCATTATATTAATAATTTTATTTTTAACAAGGTACAATACTTTATTGAAAAACCAGGTTAGGAAACGGACTATACAGTTGGAAAGGGCAAACAGGGAATTAGTAGGACGGCAAAAGGAAGTATATCATTTAGCATATTTTGACCCAATAACATCACTACCTAATAGGACTAGATTTATAAAAGAATTAGATGATTTGCTGGACAGGAGAAATAATCTGGACAATCCATTTGCAGTTTTATTTTTAGATTTAGATAAATTTAAACATGTAAATGACACATTAGGCCATGAGACGGGAGATTATATATTAAAGCTACTAAGTGATAGACTATCCAGCTTGATTAAAGATGACGGTATGTTGGCAAAGGTTGGTGGGGACGAGTATTTTATCTTGTACCCTGATATTGAGGATAGGAATGAGCCAGTCTTACTGGCTAGAAAAATCATTGAAGCTTTCAAGGAGCCATTTTATGTAGAGGATTATGAGATATATTTAACTACTAGTATAGGCATTGCAGTATACCCTGATGCTGGACTTGATAGTAGCACTTTGATTAAAAATTCTGATCTTGCCTTATATAAGGCTAAGGAATTAGGAGGAAACTCCTATTGTTTATATGGTATAGAAATTAAATCCCAAGGTCTTGATAGGATGTTACTTTTAAATCAATTAAGACAAGCTGTAGAAGGGGATCAATTAAGAATACACTACCAGCCTCAAATAGATATGGAAACAGGAGAAATAATAGGGCTAGAAGCCCTAATGCGTTGGGATCATCCTGATAAAGGATTATTATATCCAGATGAATTTATACCCTTAGCAGAAGAAAGTGGCCAAATAATAGAAATGGGATATTGGATATTAGAAAAATCCTGTATCCAAGTTAAAGAATGGGTAGATAAAGGAAAGGACATATTTATTTCTGTTAATATATCTGGTAAACAGTTTCAGCATAAGAACTTTATAAATGAAGTCTTGGAGGCCTTAGAGATATCCGGCCTAAATCCTAAGAATTTAATATTAGAAATCACTGAAACAATAGCTATTTCTAATATAAAATATACAATAGCAATTTTAAATAAGTTAAAAGAACTTGGTGTTGCAGTAGCCATAGACGATTTTGGGACAGGTTATTCTAGCTTCTCTTACTTAAGTGAAATGGGGGTAAACGAACTTAAGATTGATAGGTCATTTATTTGGGACATTGAAAACAACGATAAAAATAAAATGATTTCCAATGCTATAATAACTCTAGCTAAGAAATTAGGTTTACAAGTAACAGCTGAAGGAATTGAAAACTTAGAGCAGTTGGCTATTCTGAAGGAAATGAACTGTGATAAAGCCCAAGGATATTATTTTAGTAGACCAGTGGTTAAAGAAAAGATTGATGAACTTCTATAGAAGATTTAAATAAAAAAATGGAGATTTGAAAATCTCCATTTTTTATTTGCCCATATGAAGCATATTTACATTTCCACTAGTAGTAAATCCTGTCTTAGCCTCAAATGCCTGTATTTCCTTGTTAAACTTATATTCTTTTACTGTTAGATTTGCAGTGCCAGATTGAATAGTAACTATATAAAAATCATCATCAACTGTATAAGCAAACAACTGTATTGTGCCTAGTTGGACATAATTATCAAATAAAACATAATCATTATCTTTTCCTTCAACCAATATAATCCAATCTTGGCCATCATCCCACATGATTTCTCCACTCTTATCTTTTTCTGCCCTAGTGTACATAGCAACTTTCTCGTCTTCTCCATTATTATCTATATCTATAATAAAGGCATCAAGTAAAGTTAGGTGACTAGTATCAAACTTTTCCCCTTTGTTGATAATAGCTAGTTCTTCAGTGTCATTATCTTGTTCAGAAGATTCTACAACTAAATCTTTAATGAAATCATTTGTGTCTATTGACAGAACAATATTATTTTTATTATATGAAACCATATAATATTCATCAGCTTTCAAGCTGTCAAATAAATCATCATCTAAAATTTCTAACTCTAAATCTTTTTCATTAGTTTCTATTACAATAAATTTCTTATCATCTTTCATATATCTTTCATCTAAAAAACCTAATTCCATGAATATCTCTTCATCCAAATTATTAGCCTTGCTTTCATCATTGGGTATGTCATCTGTCGGAGTACATCCAATGGATAAAGCCAAGATTAATATTATTAGTAAAGAAAATGAAATCAGTTTAAATCTAATTTTCATTTTATCACTCTCCTTATTATTATAATACCATAACCCTTCTATCTTAGTATTACGAATTGATTACAAAATACGAAAGAAATTTAATTTTCATATAGATATAAATGTAGTTAAACTTTTAAGATGTGATCTTATGGGTATATTTAATAAAGAGTATCTATTTAGGAGATGATTGAATGGATTGTAACTGCTTTACTAGGGAAGGAAAAAATTGTATAGAAATTGTGCCAATTTTTAGCAACTTATCCTATGATGAAATGATGGAAGTCGCTAAAATCACCAGTGAGAAATCTTATGAAAAAAATGAAATGATATATATGGCTGGGGAGAAGGGTGAGAAGCTTTATGTAATTCATTCTGGAAAAGTTAAGATAACTAGAATTACTGAATCAGGAAAAGAACAAGTAATCAGGGTACTAGGCCCTGGAGAGTTTATGGGTGAGTTATCCCTTTTTAGTCATCTATCATTAAAAGATAATGCAGAAGTTTTATCCAAGACTGTAGTATGTGTAATAGATGGAAAAAGTTTAAAAGGCCTTATGCAAAAATACCCGGGAATAGCTTTTAAGGTAATGGAAGAATTAAGTCAAAGGTTGGAGAGCACAGAAGATCTAATAGAAAATATTAATCTTTATAGTGTAGAAAGAAGGATATCACAATCCTTAATCAAATTATCTGGGGATAAAGAAGAAGTAATTTTAAAGATGAGAAGAGGAGATTGGGCTTCTCAATTGGGAATGAGTCAAGAAACTTTAAGCAGGAAATTAAGGCTATTCCAGGAAGCGGGTTTGGTGGAGGTTATAGGACATAGAAAAATAATAATATTAGATAAAGAGGGCTTGGAAGAAATAAAATAGAAATAAATTATAAGTAGTTAACAATTAGTTAATATATAATTAATATGATTATGACATTAAATGAAGCTATGCCAGGCTTACAAAAAGAAGACAAAAAACTACACAAGTAAATGTATGTTAGCTTTTAGGAGGTCCAGGGTATATAATAAAGATGAGAAACGAAAGGAGTGGTAAAGTGCAATATATTATTTTAATTGCTCTACTATTAGGTTATTTAGTACTAGAGCAAGTAAAGAAGAAAAAAGAAGCGGAAAAAAATGATGATAATGTTATTGATATGGATGAACAGAAGAGGAAAAAGCCGAATTTTAAAATAAACACCAAGCTAGTTTGGGGTATTGGAGTACTTGTTATTATTTTACTTTTGGGGATGTCATCTTTTTATACAGTTGACCAAACAGAGTTTGCTGTCCTAACAACTTTTGGGAGGCCAACAGGTAATATAATGGATTCAGGTCTAAAATTTAAGCTTCCATATCCTATACAAAAGGTACATAAGCTGTCTAAGGAGACCTTTTCCTTAACCTTAGGATATGAATCTCAAGAGAAGGGGCTGGGTGTAAGTGAAGCAGAATCTAAAATGATAACTGGAGATGAAAATATAATCTTAGCAGATTTAGAAGTTCAGTGGAAGATAGTTGATCCCATAGCTTTTCTTTATAATACAAATGATCCAGAGACTATTTTATATAATGCAACATCATCATCTTTAAGAGGAGTAATAGGAAGTTCTGCAGTAGATGATGCATTAACAGATGGAAGGGCAGAGATAATAAATGATATAAGGGATAATCTAATAAAATTAACAGAAGTATATGGTTTAGGAGTATCTATAATAAACGTTAACTTACAAGATGTCGACTTACCAAATACTGAAGTTGATGCTGCTTTTAAATCAGTAACTGATGCTAGGGAAGAAAGAATAACAAAAATAAATCAAGCTGAGAAATATAGAAATGAAAAAATCAATCAAGTAGAAGGTGAACGGGCAGCTATACTTTCTAGAGCTGAAGGAGAAAAAATAAGTGTAATTGAAAAGGCTAAGGGAGATGTGGCTAAATTCAACGCTATTTACTCGGAATATCAATACAATCCAGTAGTAACTAGAAATAGATTAAATATTGAAGCCATACGGACAGCATTTAGTGATGCTAAGCTTCTAATAGTAGATGATAATGGGTCTACAGTGAAATATTTGCCCATTCAAGAATTATTAAAGGAGGGGACGAATTAAATGAGTAAGAAAACCATAAAAACATTATTATTTACTTTAGTACCGATCTTATTAGTAGTGGTATTAGTCTTACCTAATATTTTTGTAGTTAGGCCAAATGAATACGCTGTAATAAAACAATTTGGTAAAATAGTAAATGTAATAGATACTGATGGACTTAAGATGAAGGTACCATTTATACAAATAATGGAAAAAATACCAAGATATGTATTATTTTACGATGTGCCAGCAACAGAAATTAATACCTTTGACAAAAAGAGAATACTAGTTGATTATTATACATTGTGGAAAATAACAGAACCTATAAAAATGGTAGAAACATTAAAAACATTAGATGGTGCAGAGGCAAGACTTAGTGATATCATGTATTCTAATGTTAGAAATGAATTAGGTAAATTAGAATATGGGGCAATAATCAATGCTAGTGATGCAGATAACTTTAGGGGAAATGTAGATAAGATAGTTCAAGATAACATTAATGATATATTGGAACTTAATGGAAATGGTATTGAAGTAGTAGATATTCAGATGAAGAGAATAGATTTACCTGAAAGTAATGAGCAATCTGTATATAAGAGGATGATATCAGAAAGGGCTAGTAAGGCTCAGGAATACTTATCCCAGGGTGATGCAGAAAATACTAAAATCACTGCAAATGCAGATAGGGAAGTAGCTGAGATTATAGCTAAAACTGGCGCTCAAGCTCAGGAAATAGTTGCAGAAGGGGAGAAGGAAGCGGCTAGAATTTACAATGATTCTTATGGACAAGATGAAGAATTCTTTAAACTATATACAATATTAGATAGCTATAAGACCTCTATAGATAATGAAACTGTTATAATGCTACCTGTAAATTCCCCATATTTAAAATATTTAATGGGCCAATAAGATTAGTTTAGGATTAAAATTATAAATTAGGGTATAAATAAACTAAGAGCGTATATAAACTAAAGGAGGTATATTATGAGTTTTAAAATGACTGACAAGGTGAGCTGGGTAGGTAAGATTGATTGGGAACTAAAAAGCTTTCATGGAGAAGAGTATTCTACGGACAGGGGTTCTTCTTACAACTCATACTTGATTAGGGACGAAAAGACAGTACTTATAGACACAGTATGGGAACCTTTTGCAGAGGAATTTGTAGAGAATCTTAAGAAGGAAATTGACCTAAATGAAATTGACTACATTATTGCACAGCACGGTGAGATTGACCATAGTGGTGCCTTGCCATTATTAATGAAAGAAATACCAGATACTCCTATTTATTGTACAGGTAATGGAATAAAAATACTAAAGGGTCACTTTCACGAAGACTGGAATTTTGTGGAGGTAAAGACTGGAGACACTTTAGATATAGGGGAATCTACTTTAACTTTTGTAGAGGCAAGAATGCTTCATTGGCCAGACAGTATGATGACCTATATGGATGGAGAAAGTATATTATTTAGCAATGATGCCTTTGGACAGCACTATGCATCAGACCATATGTATAATGACTTAGTAGATCAGGCGGAACTTTATCAAGAAGCCATAAAATACTATGCAAATATATTGACTCCCTTTAGTCCACTTGTAACAAATAAGATAAAAGAAATTTTAAGCTTAGAACTTCCATTAAGTATGATTGCAACATCCCATGGGGTTATATGGAGAAACAATCCGGCGCAAATAGTGGAAAAATATTTAGAATGGGCAGATGGATATCAAGAAAATCAAATTACCCTAGTATATGATTCTATGTGGGGTGCAACAAGAAGAATGGCTGAAGCCATAGGAGAAGGAATAAAATCAGTAGATAATGAGGTTACTATAAAACTTTATAATGCTGCTAAGACCGACAAAAATGATGTAATTACAGAATTGTTTAAATCAAAGGCCATATTATTTGGTGCATCAACTGTAAATAAGGGTATAATGCATGCTACAGGTGGCCTACTCGAAATGATTCAGGGAATTGGATTTAAAAACAAAAAGGCAGCGGCATTTGCTTCCTACGGATGGTCTGGTGAATCCTTAGCCATATTAGAGGAAAAAATAAAAGGGGCTAAGCTAGACTTAGTACAAGAAGGAATTAGAGTACTTTGGAATCCAGATGATGAAGCAATGGACCAATGTAGAGAATTTGGGAAGAATTTTGCAGAGAAGTTATAAAAAATATGGGGGCAGTTTTTCTGCCTCTTTTTTACGTTAAGGGGATGATAGTATTGAAATATGATTTTAATCAAGTATTAGATAGAAAAGATAGTAATTCTATTAAATGGAATATGGGTAAAATGGAATACGGCACTGATGATATATTGCCTATGTGGGTTGCAGATATGGATTTTAAAGTTGCAGATGAAATATTAAATGCCTTAAGAGAGCCTACAGACCACGGTATAATAGGCTATGACCTTCTACCGGATAGTTTTTTCAATTCAATTATAAATTGGATTTATAATAAATATAAATGGAATGTTGAAAAAGAATGGATATCTTTTATTCCTGGAATAGTACCTGGAATAAGCGTGGCTACAAATGCATTTACAAAAGAAGATGATGAAATACTTATACAGCCACCAGTATATCACCCTTTCTATAGGGTAGCAGAAAACAATGGTAGGAAGATAGTGGAAAACCCTTTAAAATTAAATAATGAGAAATATGACATGGATTTTCAAGATATGAAAGATAAGATTACTGAAAGAACTAAACTTGCAGTACTTTGCAGTCCTCACAATCCTGTAGGTAGAGTTTGGACAAGGGATGACTTAGAGGAGTTTGGTAATACCTGTATAGATAAGGGACTTATAATAGTATCTGATGAAATTCATTGTGATTTAACATTTAAGGGACATGAGCATATACCTACGGCTGCTATATCTGAAGACTTAGCTATGAACACAATAACCCTTATGGCACCAAGTAAATCTTTCAATATACCTGGATTATTTGCCTCAGTAGCCATAATACCAAACAAAGATATTAGGAATAAATTCAATAAAAAATTAGAACAATTAGAATTAACCCATGCTAATACCTTTTCTGTAGCAGGATTTACAGCTGCCTATAATCATGGGGGTCAATGGCTAGAACAAGCCCTTAAATATATGGAAGAAAATGCTGATTATGCAGTAGAATTTATAAATGAAAATATAAAGGGTGTAAAGACATATAAGCCAGAGGGTACTTATTTATTATGGCTTGACTTCAATGAACTAGCTAAGACCCCGGAAGAGTTAAATAATCTTTTAATTGAAAAGGGGAAAGTAATGCTAAACAATGGAGAAATGTTTGGTCATGGAGGACAAGGATTCTTTAGACTAAATATAGGCTGTCCAAGAAAGACCCTAGAAGATGGTTTAAAAAGGATAAAACAAGCAGTAGAATAAGAGATATATAAGTAAAACAAATAAGATAAATTAACCAGTATGACCCACATATATATGTGGATTATGCTGGTTAATTATTTTGTAACTCTTTATAGCCCAGAGTTTTATTTAAGTCATCAAGTAAGATGGTTAAATTAAGAAAGTAGGGTCATAGTCCTAGCGTCATAATCAATTAAACCTTCATTCTTCATTTTCATCAACTCTCTTTGTAAAGAGGGCCTCTCAACTCCAAATCTCTCAGATAATTCCTTTTTTGATAGGGGCAAAGTGATGGTATTGGTTTTTTGCCTGCTTATTTCAAATAATAAAAATTCCATTATTTTCTCCCTGATTGTTTTTCTAACTAATGAATGTATTTTACTAGTCAAGACTAAGGCCTTATCAGAAAAAATTTCTAATAGATTAACTAAGAAATCCTTATTGGATTGGCATAAATCTAAGATAGTATTTTTTGTTATCCGCAATAATATCATATCTGTTTGAGCTATTACAGTCATGGGATATTCGTTTTTATTTGAAAATATGAGATTTCCTCCCAGCATATCCCCCTTATCTAAAGAAACTATGGAAAGTATGTTTCCATTATTATCTATGTTTTGTATTATTACACTTCCTTCTAAGATTATATCCATGGTATTGGCTTTCTCATTTTGTAGATAAACTATTTGATTTCTAGTAAAAGCTTGAATTAAAGTTTCTCTTTCTAATGATGCGTATAATTCAGTGGTCTCAAAGCCATTGAAAAGAGATATATTTAATAAAAAATCAATATACTTAAATATATTCATAAAAAACCTCCGAAAAGTAACTATAGTTACTTTTTATTATAGCAGATTATATTAATATATAGAAGTGAGACATAGAAGAATATTGAGAGGAGAGGTTATATGGATCCATTTACAATTGCACTATGGGTTGTTACATTGATTTGGTTTATTGTTTCAATGATAAGAGGTAAAGATAAAACTCTAGCATCTATGAAGAAGTCAAAGGGAATGATGGGTGGGATGATGCCCCAGATTATAGGTATATTGTTTTTAATAGGTTTGATACTTACCTTGGTACCACCAGAGACTATAAAAAATTACTTAGGAGGTTCAAATCCAATCATAGCTACAATATTGGCAGCCTTAGTAGGGAGCATAACTTTAATTCCTGCATTTGTGGCCTTCCCCCTAGTAGGTTCAATGGTAGACATGGGAGCTAGTATAATGCCTGCAGTTGCATTTTTAACTACACTTACAATGGTTGGCTTTGTAACATTTAATTTAGAGAGAAAAGAGTTTGGTACAAAGTTTGCCCTAAGTAGAAACTTATTAAGCTTTGGAATGGCTATTGTAATTTCAATGATAATGGGGGTTATACTATGATAGAAAGAATTAAGAAATATCCATTTTTGTTTAGTATATTAGTTGCCTATATAATACTATTTATCGTAAATGCCCAAACAGGTATGACAGCTATTGCTAATACAGGCTACTATCTAAAGGAAATGTTAATTATTATGCCAGTTGTATTTCTTTTAACCGCCCTTATTGATGCTTGGATACCAAAGGATTTAATAATGAAGGCCTTAGGAGAAAAATCAGGATTAAAGGGTTCGTTTATAGCAATAGGTTTAGGAAGTATATCCGCAGGGCCCATATATGCAGCTTTCCCAGTTGCAAAAACTCTTTTAAACAAGGGAGCTAGTATTTCAAATATAGTAGTTATATTAAGTGCTTGGGCAGTAATAAAAATACCAATGCTTGCAAATGAAGCAAAGTTTTTAAGTCCTAAGTTTATGATAATTAGATGGATACTTACAGTTATTGGTATAATAATCATGGGATATGTAGTGGCAAAGTTTGTAAAGAGGGAAGATATACCTTTAGAAGATGATGGATTAGAGAAAGGTGAAATAAAAGTAAATAGAGATGCATGCATAGGTTGTGGAATATGTGCTGATGTAGCTGGAGAATATTTTAAAATAGAAAACAAAAAGGCTATAGCTATTCAAAATATAGGTAAAGATGGAGATGAAGGTCTTAAGGCAGTAGAGGCTATGGGCAAATGCCCAGTAAATGCCATAGATATAGGTGAAGTAGAAAAGCTTCCATTCCATATAGCTAGCAAAAACTAATAATTAGATATATATTAAGAAATGCCCTAAGGAAATAGATCAAGTAATACGATCTAATGTCCTAAGGGCATTTATATTCCCGGGAAATTCCTAAAAACAGGAAAACGGTGCTAATTTGCGTAAAGGGATTGCAAAATAGTCTGAACAATGATAAGATAAGTACTACATTTAGTGGTTTAGTTCTTTGGCACGTTAATTGCTTATAAGATAGTTATAGAAACTATTTTATAAGGGGATGTTATTAAATGAATAATTATATATTTTATGGGCTAGACACAGTAGAATTAGGAAAAAAATATGGAACACCTTTATATCTGATGTCAGAAGAACACATAAAAGACAGATGTAAAGAAATTAGGGAAGATTTTTTATCTAAACATCCTAAAACCAATGCAGTTTATGCAAGTAAAGCCTTTTTAACTAAGGAAATGGCAAGAATTATAAAAAGAGAAGGTCTAGGCATAGATGTAGTTTCTGGTGGTGAGCTTTATACAGTAATGGAAGTAGATTTTCCAATGGAAAAGGTCATATTCCACGGAAATAACAAATCTCCTGATGAAATAGAAATGGCAATTAAAAATAACGTTGGGAGGATCGTCATAGACCATATTGGAGAAATCGACTTAATAGAGAAAATTGCCAAGAGATACAATAAAAATGTTAATGTATTATTTAGAATAAGCCCTGGCATAGACATCCATACTCATAAATATATTCAGACAGGTCAAGTTGACTCGAAATTTGGCATTCCATTAGATGGAATGACTATAAAACAAGCTATAGAAAAAGTTTTAAATACTGAATACCTAAAGTTAATGGGATTTCACTTCCACATAGGTTCTCAACTCTTGGAAAACCAAACTCATACAAAGGCGGTTAAAATATTAATGGAATTAATTAAGCAAACAAAAGATGAATATGGATTTATAACAAAGGAATTAAACACTGGTGGAGGATATGGTATCCATTATGCAGATAGTGGCAAAAGAAAACCCTTAACATATTTTACTGATTCAATTATGGAAGAAGTAAAAAGGCAAAGTCAAGAATATAATGTTGAAATGCCTATGGTAACAATAGAACCAGGTAGATGGATAGTAGGAGAAGCTGGAGTTACCCTGTATACAATTGGTGCTATAAAAGAGATTCCGGGAATCCGAACTTACATTTCTATAGATGGGGGAATGCCAGATAATCCGAGGCCAAGCCTATATGAGGCCAAGTATGAAGGTCTTATAGCAAACAAAATAAATGAAGAATTAACAGAAGTTGTAACTATTGCAGGAAAATGTTGCGAAAGCGGAGATATTTTGATTTGGGATCTAAAAGTGCCAAAGGTGGAAACTGGAGATACCTTAGTTGTTTTATCTACTGGTGCTTATAATTATTCTATGGCAAGTAATTACAATAAAATACCAAGGCCACCTGTTGTGATGATAAGTGAAGGTAAAGATAGGGTAATAGTAAAAAGAGAAACATATGAAGACTTACTTAGGAATCAAATATAGGGCCAAAATTATAAGTAAAACTTAAGGATGATTTTATGAAATTTAATTCAAAAACCCATGTAAATTTGTTTACTGATATTATGTCTGAAGGTCTTATAGTCATAGATGATCAAGGAATAATACAAATTTATAATAATAAGGCTAAGGAGATATTCGGAATAAGCCAAGATGAGGAAATAAGTCATAGCAAGGGACAGATCAATCTAGGTGACATAGTTATTATAGCAGATAATGAATTAGGAAAAGATGATGGGAAATTAGATGGGAAATCATTAGAGGTATTAGGAATAAGGGACAGTAACATAGAAATGGGAGATTCCTTAATAGCCATAGCTTGTTATAATGAAGATGAAAAGGTTAAATCAGTTTATAAACACCTAAAAAGAGGTCATAAAGAAGATAAATTAAAACTAGAAGTGAATTTTTTGGAATTATATATTCAGGTAAGGATAGATTTTATAAATAAAGAAATATCCATCAAAGTTAAGGAACAGGATTATACAATGTTTTATATAAACGCAATAGGTCATATGGTAATAATGGATAATTTAACAAAGGAAATGAAATTTTATCAATCCCATGGATATACGGCTAGGGGAGAAAGTATCAATGACATATTAAAAGGTAAATCATATAGGGGCAAGGGGAAAGATACAGAGGCTTTAAATGTAATAGGAAAACATATTTTTGAAATACACAAAAGTGATCTTATAATCCAGGAGTTTTTAAAGGTAGCCCAGGGAGAAAACATAAGTTATATTGATAAATTTGAAGAAATAAATGGATATCCTACTATGTGTACTCTTTTGCATATAGAGGATAAAAAAAAGCGAATAGGGGCGGCATTAAAGGTTGAAGATATAAGTCAAATTAAAAAACTTATTGCAGAAAGAGATAATGTAATTAGAGAACTGGAAAAAGCCGAGCAACAATTATTGGAAGAAGAAAGCTTAAGAAAGGCCTTTCCAAGTTTTGTAGGAAACAGTAAAGAAATAGAATATGTTAAAAGAATGGCCTTAAAGGCATCCAATACTAATTCTAATGTTTTAATATTAGGGGAAAGTGGAACAGGTAAAACCATATTAGGTAAGGCAATACATGAAAACAGTAAAATAAAAGATAAACCCTTTATACATGTAAACTGTGGTGCAATACCAGGAAACTTGCTGGAATCTGAATTGTTTGGATATGAAAAGGGTGCCTTTACAGGGGCAAGAAGTGATGGGAAAAAAGGTTTTTTTGAGATTGCAGATGGAGGAACTATATTGCTAGATGAAATTGGAGATGTTCCCCAAAACCTCCAGGTGAAATTATTGCAAGTTATTCAGGAGAAGACATTTTATAGGGTTGGTGGAATAGATAAAATTACAGTAGATACACGAATTATTGCTGCAACAAATAAAAGCTTAGAGGATGAAATGCTAAAGGGAAAGTTTAGAGAAGATTTATATTATAGGATCAATGTATTTCCCATATGGATACCACCACTAAGAGAGAGAAAGGAAGATATAGATTCTCTAGTAAGCCACTTATTGCCACGAATATGTAAGGAAATTGGATGCCAGGAGAAAAGGGTTTCTACAGAGGCTATGAACCTAATACTAAGATATACTTGGCCTGGAAATGTTAGAGAATTGGAAAACATATTAGAAAGAGCTGTAAATTTAGCAGATGGAAATATAATAATGTCTAGACATGTAATACTTAAATTTGATAAAAATAAAGACACAAGTAAAACAATGTTATCCCTAAGGGATTTATTAGAAGAGGAAGAAAAGCAGGTAATAAAGAAGACATTATCAGCTTATAGCGGGGATAAAAAGAAAACTATGAAAGCTTTAGATATAAGTAAAACGACTTTATATGAAAGGCTAAAAAGGTATGATATAAAGTAGTCTATTTCAAAAATGATTTGAAAATTGGATCTTATTTTAATTGGAATAGTTAGAAGATTTTAAATGTTGGATAAAACAGGAGGAGAAGATGACAAAATATAATATAGAAGGAATTCAACTTTATAATGGTAAAACTATAAAATCAATAGAAGGACTTGTTCTTTTAGAGGATTTGGACCCTTCCTTTATAATAGATTTAAGATATGCTACAAAAGATAATTTTTTTAAGACAGCAGTATATCCTGTTCCAGTATGTGCAATAAGACTTGAGACAGGTAAGAGGCTGATGAAGGCTCATGAAATAGTCAAAGAAAAAGGATATAGGATTAAAGTTTGGGATGCTTATAGACCAATGAATGTTCAACAGATTCTTTATGATATGTTCCCCAACAGTCCTTTTGTAGCCAAACCTCCAGCAGAACCAATTACATCGGGATTTAGACCCCGGCATAATAATGGAATGGCTGTGGATATAACTTTAGTAGATGAGAATGGACAAGAGTTAGAAATGCCTAGTGGATTTGATGATTTTACTGAAAAGGCATGTCCAACTAGGGATGATATGACTAAAGAAGCAAAGGAAAATATTGAATATCTTATGAAAATAATGTTAGACCTTGGATTTAGAATACATAGTCAAGAGTGGTGGCATTTTGTAGATGGACTAACAGAACCTTCGCCCTATTTAGATATACCTCTTGAAGCATTTCTATAAAAATACTAGGAGGATAGATATGAGGATTCAAAACATTGAAGTAGGCATTATAGAAGTTCCCCTGAGAAAACCATTTAAAACGGCCTTAAGAAGAGTAGATTCTGTAAGAGACATTGTAGTAAGAATAACTACAGATACAGGCCATGTAGGTTACGGAGAGGCAGCACCAACAGCAGTTATTACGGGAGATACCCTTGGCTCTATTAGATGTGCAATAGAAGATTATATAAAACCAAAATTAATAGGGCTGGAAATTTCTAATATGGAAGAAATCATGGAAAGAATAGATAACTCCATTGTTAAAAATACAAGTGCGAAGGCAGCAGTAGATATAGGGATTTATGATTTATTTGGTCAAATGAACAAATCACCCCTATACAAATTACTGGGAGGTTATAAAAATGAGATAATTACAGACCTTACCATAAGTGTAAATTCACCAGAAGAAATGGCAGAGGATAGCATAAGTGCCATTGGGAGAGGCTATAAAACCTTAAAGATAAAGGTTGGGGAAGATACTAAGATGGATATGAAAAGAATCCAAGCCATAAGGGATGCTGTAGGATATGATGTGGAATTAAGGCTGGATGCAAATCAAGGTTGGGAACCTAAAGAAGCTATTATCTTATTAAGGGAAATGGAAGATAAAGGATTTAATATAGAGCTAGTTGAACAACCTGTAAGAGCTAATGATTTAGTAGGATTAAAGTATGTTACTGATAATGTAAGTATACCTATATTAGCAGATGAAAGCGTATTTTCAGCAATGGACGCAGCAAATATTATACAAAATAGAGCAGCAGATTTAGTAAATATAAAGCTAATGAAAACAGGTGGTATCCATAATGCCTTAAAAATATGTGCCTTGGCAGAAATCTATGAGGTAGAATGCATGATTGGATGTATGCTTGAGAGTAAATTAAGTGTAAGTGCAGCTGTTCACTTGGCAGCTAGTAAAAGTATAATTACAAAGATAGACCTAGATGGGCCTGGCCTGTGTAGTGAAGATCCAATTCATGGGGGACCTATATATAATGATTCCATTATAAAATTAAACCAAACACCAGGATTAGGTTTTAATAAGATAAACAATGTGTCATTTTAAATATTTAATATAGATTGCAAAGTATATAATCTTTCAATAATGAATAATTATAGAAAAGCACAAAAATTATTGATTTTCATAATTGTAGCCTTGATTAAAAGGGGGGGTGGCCATCACATATGATGTAGTAAATAGAAGACATTGCAAATGTTATTTATAAAAACTAAGGAGGGGCAAAAATGAAAAGATTTTTAGCTTTAATGCTTGCTATGCTAATGCTTTTAGCAGTAGTATCTGGATGTTCTAAGGATGAAGAGCAACCTGTTGGAGGAGACGTTGGTAAAGATGATGGTGGCAGTCAAGATGCCGTAGTGGAAGAAGATAAAGGCGTAGCGCAAGAACTTTCAACGGTATATTCCGGAGAAATAACTACAATTAATTATCTAGTAACAACAACTACAAGTGAGTTTTCTTTAGCTGCAAACATGGTAGATACCCTAATTGACTATGATAAATATGGGGTAGTACAACCTGCACTTGCAACTGATTGGGATGTATCTGATGATGGCCTTACATGGACTTTTAACCTTAGAAAAGGTGTAAAGTGGGTTACACATGATGGAGAAGAATATGCAGAGACAGTAGCACAAGACTTTGTAGATTCAATAGAGTATATACTAGACCCTTCAAATGAATCTAAAAGTGCAAATATAGTCTATAGTGTTATAGAAAATGCAGAAGAATATTATAATGGAGAGATAGAAGATTTTGAAGAAGTTGGGGTGAAGGCAAAAGATGATTATACACTTGTATACACTCTTAAGAACCCTACACCATACTTTGAATCAATGTTAGCTTATGTATCATTCTTCCCTGTTAATGCAGATTTCTTAGCAGAATCAGGTAGTAGATTTGGTACAGACCATAAAAACATACTATATAATGGTGCATATATATTTGATACATTTGAGCCATCAACAAAGAGAATATTAGTTAAGAATGAAAAATATTGGGACGCAGATAACATTCATATAAGAAAAATACATCAGAAATTTAATAAAGAAGCCTCAACATTGGCACCAGAATTATTTGCTCGTGGTGAAATTGATTCTACAAGCATATCATCTGATATCATAGATGAATGGCTGGGCGATCCAAAGAAGAAGGACATGGTAAGACCAAGTAGAACAAGCTTCTATACCTACTTCTATGCCCTTAACTTTGATCCACAATTTGATGAACAATATGAGCCAGCTAACTGGAAAATAGCAGTAAATAATAAAAACTTCCGTAAATCATTGTTCCATGCTTTAGATAGAAAAGCAGCAATGCTTACTGCTGAGCCACATAATCCAGATCAAAAATTGAACAACACTATTACACCAAAGAGTTTTGTTGACCTAGATGGAGTTGACTACACCCAACTTGGTAGTTTAAAGAAGCATGCAGATGAGGAATCATTTAATGAGAAACTAGCTCTTGAGTTTAGAGATAAGGCTATGGCGGAATTAGAAGGAAAAGCTACATTCCCAATCATAGTTTATATGCCTTATAACTCTGGTGGTAGTGAATGGGCAAATAGAGTTCAAGTAATAGAACAACAAATGGAAAACTTACTAGGCGGAGATTATATAGATATACAAATAGAACCTTATCCACCTACCAATTTCCTAAGTACAACAAGACGTATTGGTAACTATGCATTCCTTGAGGTAAACTGGGGACCAGATTATGCGGATCCAGAAACTTATACCGATCCATTCCCACCAGGAGAAGGAACATATAACTTCCCAGAATTTGTAGAAGGATATAACGAACCTAATGGAGAAAAGACATATACAAATCTTTTAAACGCAGCAAAGGCAGAAGTAATAGACATAGGAAAGAGATACGAATTATTTGCAGAAGCAGAAGCATTCTTAATAGAAGAAGCTTTCTTAATTCCTTACTCACTTGGTGGTGGAGGATATGCAGCATCAAGGCTTAACCCATTTGAATCCCAGTATTCACCCTTTGGCGTATCTTCAGAAAGATACAAGGGGCAACGTGTAATGGAAAAACCAATGAATACAGAAGAATATAATGCAGGTCTAAAGAAGTGGGAAGAAGAAAGAATAGAAGCACTTAAAAAGGCAAACTAAATAGAAAAATAGAATAAAGCCAACTAAGAGCTGCTTTTTAGTAGCTCTTAGTAATGGTATTTATTAAATGTTTATTTTTAACAGAGAGGAAGTGAGTAGATGCTAAAATACACAATGAAGAGATTACTTCAGTCCATAGTAACTTTATTTATTATAATTACACTGGTATTTTTGGCTATGAGATTGATGCCCGAGGAAGGTTACTTTGGTGACTCATATGAAAAATTAGATGAAAATCAAAAGGAAGCTATACTTACTAATATGGGACTTAGGGATCCTATACATATACAGCTGGGTCATTTCTATAAGGGCTTATTAAGTGGGGATTTGGGAGATTCCATAATATATAGGCCTAATGTTCCTGTTACAGAAATTATAAAAGATAAGATTCCATATTCACTATATTTTGGATTGGCAGCAATCGGAATATCACTATTTTTTGGTATCATCTTAGGAATTATGATGGCAAGGAGTAAGGGATTGTTTTGGGATAAAATTGGAACAGGATATGTGGTATTTATACAGGCTGTGCCAGCAGCGGTATATTTTTTATTTATGCAACTATACTTAACTAATATCTTGAAACTACCCATGTTATTTGATGTAGATAAACCTATAACCTGGATTTTACCAGCTGTATCTATGTCATTGGGTGGTATAGCAAGTTATG
>CAZWTU010000003.1:11626-71238 GCA_964637035.1 uncultured Tissierellaceae bacterium | reverse complement strand
TTAGTATCCTAGGTTCTGTGTAATAGTATTATTATAAATAGCATAGAATTTATAGGAGGGATATTGATGAAAAAAAATATAAAAAATGTTAAATACAATATATCTGAAGTCTTGGAATTGCCTATAGATATAATAATGGATTTGCCTAAGTTAACACTTATAGGAAACATCCAAGTTTCCATATTAAATCACAAGGGAATAGTTGAATACACTGAAACCAGCATAAGGGTAAATACTAAATCAGGAATATTTAAAATAACGGGTGAAAGCTTAGAAATAAAAACTATACTTTCTGAGGAAATAATTATCATCGGTCTAATTAGTAATATTGAAATAATATGCTAGGGGTGGAAATATGCTAGCTATAAAAATATGGAATTATTTTAGAGGATATGTTATTATTAAGGTTGAGGGATTGACCCTGGAAAGATTATTGAATTTAGCTGCTTCTCATAATATATATTTATGGGATATAAGGAGAAGTTCCAATACTGTATTGGAAATGAAAACGAGTGTAAAAGGTTATAAGGAAATGGAAAAGATAGTGAAAAAGGTTGGATGTATTGTTGCAATTAAAGAGAGAAAGGGTTTTCCATTTATAGTCTATAGGATGAAAAAAAGGAAAATGTTATCTTTGGGTTTCCTTTTATTTTTAATTGGAACGATCTTTTTAATTTCAGTTATTTGGAAGATTGAAATAAATGGAGCTATTCAGACTCCGGTTGAGGAAATAAAGCTTTTATTGGGGGACCATAATATAAAAGTTGGTAAATTAAAGTATAATATTGATAAGGAAAATATAAGGAAGATTCTCATAAATGAATATGATTATATTTCATTTGTTTCTGCAAATATAAAGG
Source organism: uncultured Tissierellaceae bacterium (assembly GCA_964637035.1). Lineage (GTDB taxonomy): Bacteria > Bacillota > Clostridia > Tissierellales > Tissierellaceae > CAZMMV01. Next base: position 70,378 of record CAZWTU010000003.1, on the reverse strand, counting down.
GTACAAAATTAACAATAGATATAAGGGAGCAAGACATCCCCCCAGAAAAAGTAAATAAAAATTATCCCTGTAATGTTGTTGCTAAGAAAAAGGGTGTCATAGTTAAAATTATCCCTAGAAATGGTAATGCTGTTGTAAAGGCTGGGGCCATAGTAGAGGAAGGTCAGTTGCTTATTACGGGTATATTAAAAAGTGATTTTACTGATAAAGAAATTTATGTTCATGGAGAGGGAGAGGTACTGGCTATAACTAGGTATACTAGCACTGTTAGTGATCCTATTGTGAAAAACGAAGAAAAATACACAGGTAAGGTATATAATCAAAGAGGGATAGAAATAAAGAATAAAGGGGTAAAGTTTATTAAAGGAGATATACCTTTTACTAATTACAAAGAAAGTATTATTGAAAAGCAATTAATAAATTTGGAAAGATTTGATCTTGAATTTCCTATTAAAATAATAAATTATGAATATAAGGAAGTAGAATTTAGACAGGTTAAACAAAATATAGATTTCTTAAAGAAAGCAACCCAATTAAAGGCTACAAAGCAGTTAAATGAGGAGCTGCCAAAGGATTCTGAAGTGAAGTCTAAAAACATTAGTCATCAAATAGATAATAATATCCTCACCACTACTGTAACTGTGGAGCTAATAGAGGATATAGGAAAAAAACAAATTTTAGGAAATGAAATAACAAACCGCAAGGAGGATTAATTTGACAAAGAAACTGGAAGTAAAAGTAGTTGAGATTTCAGATAATAAGCTTATGAAAGAAATTTTCGGAAAGTTTGATGAAAATATTAATATTATAAAAGAAGAATTAAATATAAATGTAATGATTAGGGATGGGGAAATTGAACTTTACGGAGATAAGGAATCTGTTGATTTAGGGCAGAAGTTAATATATAATTTAATAGAAATAATTAATTCTCAAGATAAATTAGATAAACAAGATGTAAGCTATGCTATACAATTATTGCTGGAAGGAAATGGGGCTTACGCTAGGGAACTTTTAAATAGAGTTGTTTGTGTTACAGCTTCTGGTAAGAGTATAAAGCCTAAGACCCTTGGTCAAAAAAGGTATTTAGATGCCATAAGGAAAAACGATATTGTCTTTTGCATTGGGCCAGCGGGAACAGGTAAAACTTATTTAGCTATGGCCATGGCAGTTAAAGCCTTGAAAAACAAGGAAGTCAATAGGATTATACTTACTAGACCAGCTGTAGAGGCTGGTGAAAGTTTAGGGTTTTTGCCTGGAGACTTGCAGGAGAAAGTTGATCCTTATTTAAGGCCTATATATGATGCCTTATTTGATATATTGGGACCTGAGTCTACGGCAAAATATATAGAAAAAGGCCTAATTGAGGTTGCACCCTTGGCTTATATGAGAGGGAGGACTTTAGATTCAGCCTATGTAATCCTAGATGAGGCTCAAAATTCAACTAATGAACAAATGAAGATGTTTTTAACTAGGTTAGGTTTTGGATCAAAGGCTATTGTTACAGGAGACATAACACAAATAGACTTGGCAAAAGGAAAAGAATCTGGACTAAAGACTATAAGTAAAATATTAAATAATATCCCAAATATTGATTTTATTTACCTCCTAAAACAAGATATTGTTAGACATCCCTTGATACAAAGAATAATTGAAGCCTACGAAAACTACGAAAAGAAAACATAAGATTCCTCATTATATTCGGAATGACAAAAGATAAAAATAAGGGCTGGTGATTACTGAAAAAGTCCTTTATCTGTCATTCAGAGCGCAGCGAAGAATCTTTTAGCTATTGAAAACATAAGATTCCTTATTGTATGGGAATGACAAAGGATGAAAATAACCCTGAGGGGGGAGAAACTATGGATAGGATAAAGATTATATTGAAGAGAAACAGGAAAATTTATAATGGGTTATTGCTTGTAATTTTTACAGCAATCCTTTTTTTTATAAGCTTTCATAAGCTGGAAACAGATAAGTTAGACTTAAAGATAGGGGATATAGCCCCTAGTGATATTAGGGCTTCTAAGGATTTGATAGATGAATATACTAGGGAGGATTTAAGAAAAGAGGCAGCTAATAATGTAGAGCCAAAGTATCGGATTTCTCCTTCAATACAGATAAGTATGAAAAACAAAATAAAGAGCCTTTTAGATTTGACTAGGGACACTAAGGCTGAAGAAAATTTAAGTACAAGCAAAAAGGCTGCATTATTAAGTGAGAAACAAAACTTTGAATTAACTACTGAGGAAATATATATTCTCATTAGAATGGATTATAAGTCCTTAAATAGTTTGGAAAATAATTTAATGGATTTAATAAACCAGGTAATGGGAAGTGGAATAAAAGAGTCAGAATTGGAATACGAAAAAGATAATTTAGCCAATATATTTGAAACTTTAGATATGAAAGAAGGGGAAAAACAAATTGGACATACCCTATTGAAGGGTACCATTGCTCCCAATAATTTTATAGATAAGGTTGAGACTCAGAGATTGCGTGAAGAGGCTGAAAATCAAGTTGAAGAAGTAATAATTAAGGAAAATGCAATAATTGCCAGCCAGGGTAGCAGGATAGGAGAAAGAGAAGTAGACTTAATGATGGAGTCAGGCCTTCTTAAGGAGGATAATAGGCTTCCTTTTAAAATGATAATTGGTATTATTGTTTTAATATCATTAAGTATGATTATATTTTTAGCTTATATATATTATTTTCATAGGGAAATGCTATATAACAATAAGTTGTTAGTATCTTTTATTGTTGTACTATTAACTATTCTTATATCGGAAAATATTTACTTGCTTTCACCTTATATTATGCCAATAGGTATGGCATCTTTGCTAATATCAATCCTAATTAATCCACAACTAGGACTATTAATAAATATGTTTGTAGCTTTCTTTTTAGGTTTTATTTTGAAATTGGATGCTTCTATTATTACTATGTATATAATTTCAGGGAGTATAGGGGCTTTGGTTTCTATGAAACAAGGCCAGAGGTATAATATTATGTTAAATGGTGGTATTATAGGCCTAGTCAATTTACTTGCCTTAGCTTCTATAAGTTTGGCCAAGGGCTTAGGTGGCATAGACTCATTTACCACAGGAATGTATTTGCTTTTAAATGGAATTATTGTTGCTGTGATAACCTTGGGTTCATTGCCTTTATGGGAGAATGTGTTTTCAATATTAACTCCCCTAAAGCTTCTGGAATTATCTAATTCTAACCAGCCTTTACTAAAGAAGTTTTTATTAGAGGCTCCTGGGACTTATCACCACAGTATGTTAGTAGGTAACTTGGCAGAAAGCGCTGCTGAAACAATATCTGCTAATCCTTTAATAGTTAGGGCTGGTGCTTACTATCATGATATAGGGAAAATGGTCAGACCCTATTATTTTGGTGAAAACCAATTTGGTATAGGAAATCCCCATGACAAATTACAGCCAATGCAAAGTGTAAAAATAATAACTTCCCATACTACAGATGGGATAAAGATAGGCAAGGAATACAAGCTGCCTAAGGAAATCATAGATATAATTGAACAACATCATGGTAATACTATGGTAGCTTACTTTTACTATAAATATAAGGAAGAAAACCCAGATATCAAAATATCTACTGATGAGTTTAGATACCAGGGTAGAAAACCTCAAAGCAAGGAAGCCGCAATTATTATGTTGGCTGACTCTACAGAGGCTGCCGTCAGGTCAATTAAGGAAATGACCAATGAAAAGATTAAAGACATGGTTACAAAGGTAGTTCAAGGAAAATTAGATGATGGTCAATTAGATGAATGTCATATAACCCTTAAGGAATTACAGTTGATAATAGACTCTTTTGTAAATGTATTGACTGGGATACATCACGATAGGATAGAATACCCAACCATAGAAAAAAGCTTGGAGGAAGGTGTATAATGGAGATTTTTATAGATAATAGGCAGGATAAGATTATTATAGAAAAGGATATTTATAATATACTTGAGAAAGTAGTGGAGGAAGCTTTGCTTTTGGAAAAGGATTCTTTAAATTATGAGCTTAGTATTTCCTTTGTTGATAATGAGGAAATCAGGCAATTAAATAGGGATTATAGAAATATAGATAAGGAAACTGATGTCCTGTCTTTTCCCCTGGACAATGATTTTGCCTTTGAGGGTCCTATTCTCTTAGGTGATATAATAATATCTGGTGAAAAAGCCTTGGAACAAGCAGAAGACCTTGGTCATTCTCTTAATAGGGAGATTGCATATTTGACTGGTCATAGTATTTTTCATCTTTTAGGATATGATCATTTGAATCCGGAAGACAAGTCTATTATGAGAGGGAAAGAAAAAGAATTAATGAAAAAGATAAATATTTTTAGGAGCAATTAGGAGAGATTGTAATGAAGAAAAGGTCAGTAATAAGGAGTTTCAACCATGCTGTTTCAGGTATTATATTAGCTTTAAAAACCGAAAAACATATGAGGATACATTATGTCATAGCCTTATGTGTTATATTATTAAGCCTTTTCTTTGATTTTACTAAAATAGAATTTTTAATTCTCCTATTTGCTATTTCTTTAGTTATTGTTGCGGAAATGATAAATACCGCTTTAGAACGAGTGGTAGATATGATTACAGAGGATTATCATCCTTTGGCAAGGTTAGTTAAAGATGTCTCTGCTGGTGCAGTCTTAATAGCTGCAATTAACTCAATAGTAGTTGGATACCTTTTGTTTTTCAATAGGTTAAGCAATTATTCTGGACTTCTAGTCACTAGGATTAGAAATTCTCCTGTTCATTTGACTTTTGTAGCACTTTTGCTAGTTGTCTTACTGACAATTGGTTTAAAGTCAAAATTTTATAGGGGAAGGGGTAGTCATTTTCAAGGTGGTACAGTAAGTGGCCATGCTGCTGTATCTTTTACCATAGCCACTATTGTGGCATTTTTAGCCCATGAAATCTTGGTAACAACTTTGGCTTTTATTTTAGCCATTCTTGTAGCTGAAAGTAGGGTTGAGGGAAAAATACATAGTGTTTTTGAAGTAGTCCTTGGTGGAATTTTAGGTATATTAGTAGGTATTTTAGTTTTTCAAATCATAGGATAAGGGGAAGAGTATATGAAGATGAGAATGGGGATATTTATTTTAGCTTTGCTTATTGGACTAGGATTAACTGCTTGTAAAAAAGAAGTGGAAGAACCTTTGGAAGTAGATAATATTGATAATATACTGGATTTAGTTGAGGAAGAGGAAGAAGAGGAAGTAGTGGTAATAGTAAAGGAAGGGATTCCTTCTCCTATTAGTGGGATATATGGTCAAGAGGCCAAGATTAATAGAAGGCCTGTAGCTATTATGTTTGATAACCACCCAAGGGCTAGGTGGCAAGCTGGTTTAAAGGATGCAGAAATAGTATATGAGTTTTTAGTGGAGGCTCCCTATACTAGATATATGGGTATATATTTAATGAATGATCCTGAATCTATTGGTCCTATAAGAAGTGCTAGACCTTATTTTGTTACTGCCTCTTTAGAATATGATTGTGTTTATGTCCATGTAGGTGGAAGTCCCCAAGCTCAAAGTGATATTAAGTCTTTAAAATTGGCTGATATGGATGCACTTTCTAGTTCTGGCAAGGTTTTTTGGAGGAAGTCACATAAAAAGATGCCAAACAATATGTATTCAAGCATGGAGGCCGTGAGGAAGACCCAGGAGGAAAGAAACTATAGAATGACAGGAGAATACACAGCTTTTAAGTTTAAGGAAGATGAAGAGGATATAGATGGCTTAGACGCCAATAAGATAGTTATTAATTATAGGAAAAATAATACAAGTGAATATAATTATGATTTAGAAAATAAAGTTTATAGAAGAAAAAAAGATGGGGAAGACCATCTTGATGAAATAGATTCAAGTCCAATTACAGCTAAGAATATAATTATTCAGGAAGCTAATACTAAAACAGTAGATAAGGTTGGAAGATTAGATATTCAATTAATTGGGGAAGGTAAAGGGAAGTACATAAGTAATGGAAAATTTATTGACATAAGATGGTTGAAAGATTCCAGGAGGGGTAAAACTATATATTATGACTTAGATGGTGAAGAAATTTTCCTAAATCCGGGAATAACATGGATACAAGTTGTGGAAGCAAATACTCTTATTGAGATTGAGTAGGGAGGTATATTATGAATATAAAGGAATTAATTGAAAAGGCTATTGAGGCAAAAGAAAAAGCTTATGTACCTTATTCAAAATTTCATGTAGGTGCTGCTTTATTGACAGAAGATAATAAGATATATACTGGATGTAATATTGAAATCGCCTCATATTCACCTACAATATGTGCCGAGAGAACAGCTATATTTAAGGCTGTATCTGAAGGCCATAAAAATATAAAGGCCATTGCAATTGTAGGGGATGGGGATATGACTTATCCTTGCGGTGTTTGTAGACAAGTCATTAGGGAATTTGGACGTGATGCAAGGATTATAATTGCAAATTCTGTAGAAGAATATAGGGAATATAGTCTGGAAGATTTATTGCCCCATAGTTTTGGGCCAGAAGATTTAAAATAAAATAGTGGAAGTGAAAAAATGTATAAATCAGGATTTGTAACAGTGGTAGGAAGACCAAATGTGGGGAAATCAACCCTATTGAACCAGGTAATAGGTGAAAAAATTTCTATAATATCGGATAAGCCCCAAACAACAAGAAATAAAATTTTACTTGTTTATACTGAAGAAAACAGCCAAATAGTATTTATAGATACTCCAGGCATACAGATGCCTAAAAACAAATTGGGAGAATATATGCTGAAAATCTCTAAATCAACCTTAGAAGAGGTAGACTTGGTGACTTTTATGGTAGATAATAGCTTGGAAATTGGTAAAATGGACAGTATGATAATAGAGGATTTAAAAAACATATCTACTCCTATTGTTTTGCTTATTAATAAAATTGATGAATTGAAAAGTGATGAAGTTTTGCAGCTAATAGATAAGTATAATAATATGGGTATGTTTGAAGAAATAATTCCTATATCTGCTTTGAATAATTTAAATGTAGATAAATATATAGAGGTACTGAAGAAACTCATACCTGAGGGGCCTCAATATTTTCCTGGAGATATGATAACAGACCAACCTGAAAGATTTATTGTGTCTGAAATAATAAGGGAAAAGGCTTTAGTAGGCCTAGAAGAAGAAGTTCCTCATGGTATATATGTATCTATTGATAGTATGAAAAAGAGGGAAGACCAGGATATTGTAGATGTATTTGCAAATATATATGTTGAAAAAAAGTCCCATAAGGGAATAGTAATAGGTAAGGGTGGAAGAAAGTTGAAACAAATAGGTCAGTTTGCTAGAAGAGATATAGAAACTCTTTTGGGAAGTAAGGTAAATTTACAACTTTGGGTTAAGGTAGAGAAAAACTGGAGAGAGAAAGAAAACAAGGTAAAATATTTTGGCTATAAATAATATGGAGTTGTATATATGCTAAGGACTGAGGGAATAGTTTTAAAGGAAATTAGATATAAAGACACATCAAAGATATTGAAGGTATATACTAGGAAGTATGGAAGGATTTCTGTTATGGCAAGAGGTGCATATAGGGCCAAATCAAGAATAATTGCAAATACCCAGCCTTTTTCATATAATGAGTATAATCTTCATAGAGGAAGGAATTTTTTTTATCTTAATCAAGGAAATTTATTAGATTCTTTTTACTCTATTAGGGAAAAGATGGAAAGGGTAGCCTATGGTTCTTATATGCTAGAACTAATTGAAAAGTCCCTGCCAGAAGAAGAGGAAAATGAAAAATTATTTTTGTTATTAGCAACCGGGCTTAGGGTACTTGAAGGGCTCGAAAAGGACTTTATTAAATTTATTATTTCTTATGAATTGAAATTTATTTCATTTTTAGGCTATAAACCTTATTTGCAATCCTGTGTCTTATGTGGAAATAATAATATGAGAAAAATTAAATTCAGTATAGAAAATGGTGGCATAATTTGTTCTAATTGTTTTACCAGTGATTTAGATAGTTTTCCAATATATGAGGATATATACAGGGCTATGAATGAGTTTTTGTACACGACTTTAGATCAAGCTCACAGGGTAGATTTATCTCATAAATCATTATATACATTACACGAAATATTAGTAAATTATATATTATATAATATAGATAGAAAGAAGTTTAACACTTTAAATTTAATGGATTCATTAATGATAGATCGTAGAATTTAGGGTTTTTACTTGACAAAAATTTCAAATTTTGCTAAATTGGTAAGAGTCTTTATTCTTTTTGGAATATAAGATTTTGTTTGCAATTGAAAAACGAGGAGGTTTTTATATGTATTTTCAGGATTTAATGCTGAAACTACTAAGATTTTGGGGAGACAGGGGATGTATAATATCTGAGCCCTATGACGTAGAAATGGGGGCAGGGACTATGAACCCAAATACTTTTTTAAGGGCTTTAGGACCAGAACCTTGGAAGGTAGTCTATGTTGAGCCTTCAAGAAGGCCAGCAGATGCTAGATATGGTGAAAACCCAAATAGAGTCTACCAACATCACCAGTTACAAGTAATACTTAAACCATCGCCTGAAGAAGTTCAGTCTATGTATTTAGATAGTCTAAGGGCTGTTGGTATTGACCCCTTAAAACACGATATAAGATTTGTAGAAGATAATTGGGAGGCACCAACTTTAGGTGCTTGGGGTCTTGGATGGGAAGTTTGGCTAGACGGTATGGAAATAACTCAATTTACTTATTTCCAACAAGTAGGAAGTATAAACTGCGAATTAGAGTCTGCTGAGTTGACCTATGGATTAGAAAGAATAGCTATGTATTTACAAGATGTAGATGATATATTTGATATACAATGGAATGAGGATCTGACTTATGGGGATATATTTAATAAGTCTGAATATGAACATTCTGTATATAGTTTTGAAAAGGCTAATATTGAAACTCTTAAAAAACTTTTCAATACCTATGAAGAGGAAGCTAGTGAAACCATAGAAAATGGTCTAGTGATTCCTTCTTATGATTATGTATTGAAATGTTCTCATACATTTAATGTGTTAGATGCAAGGGGTGCTATTTCTGTATCTGAAAGAACAAACTACTTAGGAAGGGTTAGACAATTAGCTAGAAAAGTAGCCTCAGCTTATATAGACCAGAGGGAAGAAATGGGATATCCTCTAATAAAAAAGGAGGCTTTGTAAATGAGTAAAAATTACTTATTGGAAATAGGTGTGGAAGAATTACCAGCAAAGCAGGTTAATGATGCATTAAAAGATTTAGAAATGAATATGATTAATATGCTTAAGGAAGAAAATTTAAACTATGATAAAATAAAAGCATACACCACTCCTAGAAGACTGACAATAATTGTTGAAGGATTAGATGAAAAACAAAAAGATTTAAGTGAAAATATAAAAGGGCCTGCTAAGAGGATAGCTTTCGATGATGAAGGTAGTCCTACACGAGCCCTGCTTGGTTTTATGAAAGGCCAGGCAATAGATATATCTGCCATATATACAGAAGAGTTTAAAGGGGAAGATTATGTCTATGCCAATGTTTTAAAAGAAGGTAAGGCTCTTGAAGAATTGATAAAGATTCATATGCCTAATATTATAAAATCTATCCATTTTCCAAAAACTATGAAATGGGGAGGAAAAAACCTAAGGTTTGCTAGGCCTATAAGATGGCTAATTTCCCTATTAGATGATCAAGTAGTGCCTTTTGACCTGGAGGGAATCCCTCTTGGGAATACAAGTAGAGGCCATAGGTTTTTAGGAAATGATAATATAATAATAAATCATGTAGATGATTATATGGAAGTTTTAAGAGAAAATTATGTAATAGTAGACCAGGATGAAAGAAAAGAAAAAATTAAATATGGAGCAGAAAAACTGGCAAGGGAAAGAGGGGGTAATTTACAAAAAGATGATTTACTTTTAGATGAGGTAACTAATCTTGTTGAGTACCCAACTCCAATGATTGGGAGAATAAAAGAGGAATACTTAAATTTACCTGAAGAGATAATTATAACTCCTATGAAGGAGCATTTAAGATATTTTCCTGTTTTAAATGATAAACAGCAACTTTTGCCTTATTTTATTACGGTTAGAAATGGAAATGAAGACCATGTTGAAACTGTTATAAAAGGTAATGAAAAGGTTTTAGGAGCTCGATTAGAAGATGCAAAGTTTTTCTATATGGATGATATTAAGGACCCATTGGAATCTTATGTTGAGGACCTTAAGGGGGTTGTCTTTCAAGAAAAACTAGGAACCTTATATGATAAGACAATTCGGGTTGAAAATCTAGCTAATAAAATAGGAGAATCTTTAGAAGTTGGTGAAGAAACGGAAAAGAATATACAACGGGCTGCATATTTGTCTAAGGCTGATCTTGTAACTAAAATGGTAACGGAGTTTACTGAGTTGCAAGGAAAGATGGGTATGGAATATGCTAAGATTTCTAAAGAAAAAGAAATTGTGAGTTTGGCTATTTTTGAACAATATTTACCTAGGTTTGCTGGAGATGAACTACCTACTACAACTGCAGGGACAGTACTTTCTATTGCGGATAAGTTTGATACTATTGCTGGATTGTTTGCCATAGGAATACATCCTACTGGTTCTCAAGACCCCTTTGGTTTGAGAAGGCAAGCCCTAGGGATAATAAATATTATATTGAATAAAAAGTTAAACTTGTCTATAAATAAAACTATTGAAACAGCATTATATATGTATGTTGACATAAATAGTTTAACCTTCGATTATGAAAAGGTTAAATTAGAGATAATGGAGTTTTTTAAGGGCAGAATAGAAAATATGTTTACAGGTATGGGGATTAGATATGATATAGTTGATGCTTTGATTGATTCTAATATTGAAGATATTTACGATACTAAAATAAAAGCGGATAAAATAAATCAATGGTTAGAAGAAGAGGAAAACCTATCCAATATTTTAATTTCATTTAAAAGGCTTGCTAATTTAGCGGAAAAGACTGAATTTAATGAAGTATGTAGGGATTTATTATCTAGTGAGGAGATAAATCTTTATGAGAGTTTCAACAGTGTGGAGGAAAAGGTAGATAATTTAATAGAAAAAATGGATTATTATAAGGCCTTGGAGGAATTGTCAACTTTGCAAGAACCTATAGATGATTATTTTAATAATGTTATGATAATGGTTGAAGATGAAACTATTAAAAATAATAGATTAGGATTATTAAAAAATATATATGATACCATGTTAAAAGTTTGTGATTTATCAAAAATAGTAAATAAATAACTTAAGGCTTCTATCTTACTGATATTGGAGGTGTAGGTTATTATTCAATTAAGCGAAAGACAGGAAAAGATAATTGATATTGTGAAAAATGGGCAGCCTATTACATCAGAAGCTATTGCAGGAAAATTAAACTTGAATAGATCTACTCTTAGGCCTGATTTGGCAATTTTAACTATGTCGGGTATATTGGGAGCAAGACCTAAGGTGGGATATTTTCATACTGGAAAGGATAATTTATCTTATATTTCAGAGAAAATAAAGAGTATTAAGGTGAAGGATGTAATGTCTATGCCTATTGTAGTAGATGAATCTGTAAGCCTATATGATGCCATTGTGTCTATATTTTTAGAGGACGTAGGTTCTATTTATGTTAGTGATGGTGGGTATTTGTCTGGTATAGTGTCAAGAAAGGATTTTATTAAATCTGCTATTGGAGGTATGGATTTAAATAAGATTCCCATTGGCATGATTATGACTAGGATGCCAAATATTATATTTGTGGAAGAAGAAGATAGTATATTAGATGCGGCGGTAAAATTGATAGAACAAGAAATAGATAGTTTACCAGTTATAGAAAAAGATGATAAAGATGATGATAAAAGACTTAAAATAATAGGCAAGATTACTAAAACAACCATAACTAGGTTATTTGTAGAATTAGGCTTAAATCAGTGAGGGGGATAAAATAGTGAAGGAAAAATTAACTGTATATGTATTGTCAGACTCCTTAGGGGAAACTGGAGAGCAGTTGTCTAAGGCAGCTCTGAGTCAATTTAATTCAGGGAAATATGAAGTTAGAAAATTTCCTTATATTGTTTCTACAGATCAAATATTAGAAATATTTGAAGAAGCAAAGGTTGAGCCTAGTGTTGTTGTGTATACTATAGTTATAGATGGACTGAGAAATTTTATAGAAAAAAAGGGACTTGAGTTAAATATTCCAACTGTGGATTTGATGACACCAACCCTAGATGCCATTGAAAGCATTTTAAAGTTTCAACCTAAGAGAGAATCAGGGCTTATAAGAAGATTAGACGAAAATTACTTTAAAAAGGTGGCAGCAGTTGAATTTGCAGTTAAATATGATGATGGAAAGGACCCAAGAGGAATAAAAAAAGCAGATTTAATTTTAGTAGGGGTTTCTAGAACTTCTAAGACACCTCTTAGTATGTATCTTGCACATAAAAACTATAAGGTTGCTAATTTCCCCTTGGTACCCGAGGTACCTGCACCTAAGGAATTATTTGAAAAGGACAAGAAAAGAGTAATCGGATTAGTTGCTAATTCAGGTAAATTAAATGAAATTAGGCAGGAACGCCTAAAGTCATTGGGATTGAGTGATAATGCAAATTACGCAAATATAAATAGGATTAATGAAGAATTAGACTATTCTAAATCCATTATGGATAAACTTGGTTGTTTTGTTGTTGATGTTTCAAATAAAGCTATAGAAGAAAGCGCTGGAATTATTATAGATTATATGAAAACTTTGGAATAATAATATATATAGGAGTGTTGTGTTTATAACACTTCTTTTTTCTTTATAATAATAATAAATAAATATTTAAATAAAAAAGGGTTTTTGACAAGTATGTTGAATATATAATATAAGGAAATTACTTGGTAATGAAAGGGGTATATATATGGATATAAGAAATAAAATTGAAAAAGCTGAAGAAATGTCCTTATCCTTTTATGCCAAAAAGAGTAAGGATTCAAAAGGAAGAAATACTCCTGAAGAAAAATGTACCATAAGAACTGATTTTCAAAGAGATAGGGATAGGATTATACATTCTAAGTCTTTTAGAAGATTGAAACATAAAACTCAGGTTTTCCTAGCTCCTGAGGGGGACCATTATAGGACAAGACTTACTCATACGCTTGAAGTTTCACAGATTGCCAGGACTTTAGCTAGGGCCTTAGCTTTAAATGAAGATTTAATAGAGGCTATATCCTTAGGTCATGATTTAGGACATACCCCTTTTGGGCATACGGGAGAAAATGTCTTGAATAGGTTACATCCTAAGGGATTTAACCATAATGAACAATCTGTTCGAGTGGTTAATTTCCTAGAACATCAAGATAGTAAAATAGGATTAAATTTAACCTATGAAGTAAGGGAAGGTATAAAAAGGCATTCTGGGGAGATATTATCAGAGACTTTAGAAGGTCAGGTTGTTAAATATGCAGATAGGATAGCATATATCAATCATGATATTGATGATGCTATTAGGGCAAAGGTTATAAAGAATGAAGATTTACCAAGGGAAGCCATAGAAATTCTAGGCAAATCCCATGGAGATAGAATAAATAAAATGATTTTAGATATAATTAAAAATAGTAGTGAAAAAAATAGGATTACAATGAGCGATGAAATAAAAGAAGCTACAGATACTCTAAGAGACTTTATGTTTGAGTATGTTTACTATAACAAGGTGGCAAAATCAGAAGAAGAAAAGGTTGCATATATTATAGAAGAACTTTATAAATATTATTATAAAAATATAAAAAAATTACCAAATGAACATTTATCTATATATAAAAAAATAGATTGTGACATAGAAGACATTATATGTGATTATATCGCTGGGACAACAGATAGATACATTGTCAATCTATTTAATAATATATTTATTCCAAAGCCTTGGAAAAAATATTAAAAAACATTGAAAAAAAAGAAGGAATTTATAATTTTATGTCGAATATATAATATGAGTTAAATTTTTGGTAAAATATTTAGGTGATAAAATGAAAGGCTATATAAATGAAGAGGATATTGAAAAAATAAGAGAATCTGCAAATATTATAGATATTATTTCAGATTATTTGCCACTAAAAAGATCTGGTGCAAATTATGTAGGCCTTTGTCCCTTTCACAATGAAAAGACTCCATCATTTACTGTATCTGATTCAAAACAATTTTTTCATTGCTTTGGATGTGGAGAAGGTGGAGATGCTGTAACTTTCATTATGAAAAAGGAAAACTTGGATTTTCCAGAAGCAGTTAAATTTTTAGGGGATAAACTAGGTATTGCTATTGAGGAAAAAATGCCTAGGGATAAAAAGTCATATGACCAGCGATTAAAAGCATATGAAATAAATAAAGAAGCTGCAAGATTCTTTCATTCTAATTTAGGTAAAAATGAAAGGGCCTTACAATATTTATATAAGCGGGGATTTCCCAATAAGGTTATAAAGCAATTTGGTTTAGGCTATTCTTTAGATAACTGGGAAACTCTGTATAAGTATTTGAAATCAAAAGGATTTGAGGATGACTTAATAGAAAAAATTGGTCTAATAGGAAAAAGATCTAGTGGAAATGGTTATTTTGATAAATTTCGTAATAGAATTATGTTTCCTATAATAGATGTAAAGGGAAGGGTAATTGGATTTGGCGGTAGGGTGTTAGATGATAATATGCCAAAATATTTAAACTCTCAGGAGACTATTGTATTTAATAAGGGCAATCATCTTTATGGTTTAAACTTGTTAAATAAGTTGTCAGATAAAAAGAAAATCATATTAGTAGAAGGATATATGGATGTAATTTCACTATTTACCAGTGGTGTAAACTATTCAGCAGCAAGTCTTGGAACGGCTTTAACTGAAAGACAGGGTAAGCTTTTGAAAAGATATGGAGGGGATGTTTACATTTGCTTTGATTCAGATCAGGCAGGTATAAATGCAACTGATAAGGCTGTGCAAATATTGTCACGGGAAAATATCAAACCTAAAATAATTGTTTTAGGAGATTACAAAGATCCAGATGATTTTATAAGGGCAGAAGGTATAAATAAATTTGAAAACAAAGTAAAAGAAGCGTATAATTATGTAGATTATAAAATATATACAAATCGATCAAAATATGATTTAGATAATGCAGAGGATAAAATTAAATTTACTCTTGAAATGGCAAAGCTTATTAGAGGTTTAAAAAACCCTATTGAAAAGGATGTATATATGGATAAAATATCTAAAGAAATGGATATATCCAAAAGTGCAATAGAAAAAGAAGTTTATGGTAATAATAAGAGGAATAAGAACTTTAACAATTTTCAAGGAAGGTATATGGGAAATAAAAATTATAAAAAGAAAGAAATATCACCCATAAAGGCAATACTACCTTCAGGCAAATTTATTGCCGAAATAGATTTAATAAAGTTAATTCTATTTGATAAGGACTTCTACGAATTAGTATCTAATGAATTATCGGTAGATGAATTTAATCATACTGAATGTAAGGAAATTTTTATTGTGATTAAAGAATTCTATGAAGTTGATAAGGATGTTAACGAAGACATTATTTATAAAAAACTTCAGGGAAATACAAATATTGATATGAGTGTTATAGATAGGATTTTTGCTAGAAAAGTAGAATTTTCACCGGAAAATGTGGAACAAATCATAGAAGACTTAATCAATAAGATAAAGTTAAATAATATAATATCTAAAAGGGATAGTATTAGAAAAGAGATTCAAATCCTAGAAGAAAATGATGAAAAAGATACAAAGGACCAGGAGAGGTTTTTAGAACTTTGTAATGATCTTATATTCTTAAACAAAGAATTAGACCTTATTAAGAATAAGGTAGGGAGGTAATCAAGTTGAGTCAAACTAAAAAGGATAAAAAGAAAAAGACCGTATCAAAAGAAGTTAATAAATTAATTGCTAAAGGAAAAAAAGAGGGATTTTTAACATACAAGGAAATAACTGATAGTTTGGAAGAAATTGATCTTAACACAAATGAGATTGAAGATATATACTTGAAAATTGAAGAATTGGAAATAGATATTCTTGGTGATAAATCTGATGATATATTATTAGATAAAGATGAAGATGATGAAAAAGAGGTAAAAGAAGATTTATCAGTTCCTAAGGGGATAAATGTAGATGATCCTGTGAGAATGTACTTAAAGGAAATTGGTAAAATTGATTTGCTAACTGGAGAAGAAGAAGTTGAATTAGCGAAAAGAATGCAAGCAGGTGATGAAGAGGCTAAAAGACATTTAGCTGAAGCAAATTTAAGGCTTGTTGTAAGTATAGCTAAAAGATACGTAGGTAGGGGTATGCTATTTTTAGACCTTATCCAAGAGGGTAATCTAGGGCTTATGAAGGCTGTAGAGAAATTTGATTATGAAAAGGGTTTTAAATTTTCTACTTATGCCACATGGTGGATAAGACAGGCAATAACAAGATCTATCGCCGACCAGGCTAGGACAATTAGGGTACCTGTTCATATGGTAGAGACTATCAATAAACTAGTTAGGGTACAAAGACAATTGGTCCAAGAACTAGGCAGAGATCCTTTGCCAGAAGAAATTGGAGAAGTCTTAGGTATGGAAGTTGAAAGAGTTAGGGAAATAATGAAAATAGCCCAGGAGCCAGTATCTCTTGAAACACCAATAGGGGAAGAAGAAGATAGTCATCTTGGAGACTTTATACCAGATGATGATGCTTTGGCTCCTGCTGATGCAGCTACTTTTACAATGCTTAGGGAACAATTAATAGAAGTATTAGATAGTTTGACACCAAGGGAAGAAAAGGTCCTAAGACTTAGATTTGGATTAGATGATGGAAGAGCTAGAACCTTAGAAGAAGTAGGAAAAGAATTTGAAGTTACGAGGGAAAGAATTAGACAAATTGAAGCAAAGGCCCTTAGGAAACTTCGTCATCCTAGTAGAAGTAAAAAATTAAAAGATTTTCTTGAATAATTAAGATTCGCTTAGGCGGGTCTTAATTATAGTTTAGAAAGGAAGTATAAATTGACGAATTTATCAATGCGTTTATCAGCCATAAGAGATATGGTAGGTCAAAATTCTATAGTAGGAGACATAGGCACAGACCACGGTTATATACCCCTATCTTTAATAGAAAAAAATATATCAAAGAAGGTTATAGGTACTGATATTAGTAAGGGTTCTTTAGATAAGATAATAGGCTTGATAAAATCCGCAGGCTTAGAGGATAGAATTGAAGCCAGATTAGGTAACGGACTAGATGTTATAGAAGCTTATGAAGTAGATACTATAATAATAGCTGGTATGGGTGGTATATTAATTAAGGATATTTTGGAAAATGACAAGGGTATTACAAATTCTATCAAGAACTTTATATTTCAACCCATGGTAGGAGCTAAGGAATTGAGGCAATATTTAATTCATAATAATTTTGAAATAGTAGATGAAGATTTGGTTTTTGAAGAAGAAAAATTTTATGAGATTATATCTGCTAAAAGGGGACAATCCTATGTGGAAAAAGATATTTATTACGAGATTAGCCCATTGCTTATAGAAAAAAAACATAGCCTGTTAAAGGAATTTATAAATTACAAAGCAAACAAAGTAAAAAATATTTTAAATGATATAGGGTCTATAAAAACAGAAAAATCAATGGAAAAATCTAGGGAGTTAGAAAAGTTATTAAAAAATTATGAAGAGGTGTTACTTGAAATTGAAGGCAAAAAATATAATTGATACTATGAATAAATGGGCAAAGCCTAGTTTAATAGATACTTGGGATAATACAGGTTTTCAAATAGGCAATGAAGAAAAACAAATAAATAAAATCTTAATATCCTTAGATTTAGACAATAATGTATTGGAAAAAGCTATAAACAAAGCTTATGATATGATAATTACACATCACCCCCTTATTTTTCAACCAATGAAAAGTATAACTACTGGGGGTTACAAGGAAAAATTGGTATATGATTTAATAAGAAATGATATTATTGTATATAATGCACATACAAATCTAGACCAGGTAGAGAATGGTGTTAGCCATGAATTGGGAAAGATATTAGGGCTTAGGGATACTGAAGTGTTACATTATACTGACCCTGATGAAAAATATGGGTATGGATTAGTGGGAAATATAGGTGAAATAGATTTAATTGAATATTTAAAGGTAATAAAGCTTAGTTTAGGTATTAAGGACTTAATAGTATATGGGGATATAAAAAGAACTATCAATAGGCTAGCTGTCTGTGGTGGTGCAGGTGCTGATTTTATATATGATGCATATAAGTCAGGGGCTCATGTATATGTAACTGGGGATATCAAGTATCATGATGGTCAATTAGCTGATGAATATGGGTTGACTATTATAGATCCTAGCCATTATCATACGGAAAAGATTATTCTTCCAGTTATAAGGGACTATCTAAAGGAAAACTTTAGTAACTTGGTCATAGACATTTGGGATAAACCAAGTCCGGCTTATGGTATTTATTAAAAAAAGAGGAGTGGAAAGATGGAGGTACTAGATTTACTATGTAATTTAGAAAAACATCAAAATTCACTTGCAATCTATAATAAGAAGTTAAATGAACTAGGGCAAAATATTAAAGTTTATGAAATGGGAGTTAAAATACTGAATAGTGAAAAGAAAATCAATAGGCTAATAGAAAAAAAGGATGATGCCCTAGCAAGTCTTAGAAAGGCTGAACAAAAGTTAAAAGAATATAATTATGTAATTAAAGATTTAGATAACAAACTCTATAGTGGAGAAACCAAGGACATCAATCAATTAGAGATCTGGAATAGGGAAAAAATGGAGATAAGTAATATTAGTGATGAAACAGAAATTATTGTCTTAGAGTTAATGGAAGAAATTGAAGACCTAGAAGAAGATTTAAAAATCATTAAGAAAACCCTATTAGATATAAAAAGTGAACATAAAGAGCAATTGATTAAATTCAAAGAATTAGAAAATGATTTAAATAAGAGTATTGAAATTGAAAATAACAATATAAATAATATTGAAAAATTAATAGATGTTGGGCTGTTGAATAAATATAAGCTTATTAGGAAAAATAAAGGAACAGGTGTGGCGGAAGTTATAGATAATATTTGTAGTGGCTGTAATATTAGTGTTTCTACTTATATTTTAGGCAGGCTTAAAAAGGATGAAGAAATTATACATTGTGAGCTTTGTGGAAGAATATTATGTAAACATTAGCAAAAAAAACCTTTGCAAATAATGTAGATTTATGTTATATTTAATTTACTGTGAGTAAGTTGAGTGGTCGCGTGCGTGAGCATGAGGAAAGTCCGTGCTCCATAAGGCAGGATGCTGGATAATGTCCAGTGGGGGTGACCCTAAGGATAGTGCAACAGAGAGATACCGCCAGAACTCTGTACTCGGTTTATAAAATAGATATCTACTGGGTCTGTAGTTGAAAATAATCAAAGGGATTATCTGGTAAGGATGGAAAGGCGAGGTAAGAGCTCACCAGCACTTAGGCGACTAAGTGGCTATGTAAACCCCATCTGGAGCAAGACCAAAAGGGAACACAAAAGGCGGTAGCCTGCTGCCGTTCCAAAAGGTAGGTCGCATGAACCTATTGGCAACGATAGGTCTTAGATAGATGACCATTTAAACAGAACACGGCTTATAGACTTACTCAGTACATATTAGCTAAAATACAACCTTTCATAGGGTTGTATTTTTTACTTATGTCCTGTTTTTTGCAAGAGCCAAAGGCTGTCATTCCGAGCCTGCCGAGGAATCTGTGTTTTAGATCATAAGATTCCTCATTTTATTCGGAATGACAAGCTTTTAAGGTAACTTTTATAAACTAAAAATACAGTCCTTCAAGGGGCTGTATTTTTTACATAAAAATACATATATTTGAAAAGATTTAAACTATAAATTATAATATAAGTAAATATTTAATATAAAGGGGATTAAAATGGCTAAAGAAGATATTACTAGGCAGGGTGAAATATATGAAAAAAATCAAATACCTTCAATTCGCAAATCAATAGGTCAATATTATACTCCTGATTATATTATTAAGTATATATTAGATAAGACAGTATCTAAGGCAGATATTGTGGAAAACCCCTTTGTAAAGATCATAGATCCATCCTGTGGTCCAGGGTACTTTTTGCTGGAGGCCTATGATATGTTAAAAGAAAAATTTCTCCTAAATATTGAAGACCTTAGGAGTAAGTACGGAGATGACCTATATATACTGGAGGAGGATGGATGTAAGAAAAAATTATCCGGTAAGGATTACTGGGTAAAGGCCAACATTCATTACCATTTGCTAAAGCATTGTATTTATGGGGCTGATAAGGATGGCTTTGCTGTGGACTTATCCATTGAAGGCTTAATGAATAAGGAAGTAGATAATAAATTTAAAGATTTAAATATAGTAAATTGTGATAGCCTAATTAGGTGGGAAAATAAGAAAATAAATCCTAAGGGAGGATTAAAAGAATTTAATTTAACAGATAAGGAATTAATAGTTCTAAGCAAATTTTGGTCTAATAAATTTGATTATTGTGTGGGGAATCCTCCCTATATTGGACATAAACAGATGGATAAAGATTATAAAAAATGGTTACTAGAAGAGTATAAGGATGTATTTAGGGACAAATCAGATATATCATTTTGCTTCTTTAATAGGATAGTAGATATATTGGCTCCAGAGGGTTTATGTGGTCTAATCACTTCTAGATATTTTATGGAAAGCCCTACAGGGGAAAGATTAAGGATATTTCTTAGGGAAAATACTGATATTATAGAGATATTAGATTTTTATGGAGCAGATATATTTAAAGGTGTTGGGGTAGCCACGGCCATATATTTGTTTAAAGGATATAAAGATATAAATAATAAGATTAATATATATAAATTGAAAGATATAAATTATAAATTTGATAATTCTACCGAACTAGATGAAGTCCTTAAATCTGATGTATTTGACAATTTTCTAGTTGACCAAATAAAACTTAATAATAATAGGTGGATTTTGATATCTGATGAAGCTTATAAAATATATAAAAAAATTGAGTCAAATGCCAGGCTTAGATTAAAAGAAATAGTAAATTCATTTCAAGGAATTATAACAGGTTGTGATAAGGCTTTTGTCTTGTCTCCAGATGATATCATTGAAGAGAAAATTGAGGGGCCATTGCTAAAAAAGTGGATTAAAAATAAAAACATAGAAAAATATTATATTTCTAAAAATGACCGATATTTAATTTATTCAAATATTATTAATGACCCTAAAGATTTTCCTAATGCCATAAGTTTTATAGACATACATTCAGAAAGATTGAAAAATAGAAGAGAATGTAAAAATGGCATAAGGATGTGGTATGAGCTGCAATGGGGTAGGGATGTGACCCTGTTTCAACAAACTAAGATTATATTTCCTTACAAATCCAAGACTAATAGATTTGCAATTGATTCTAATAATTATTATTTCAGTGCTGATGTATATGGTTTTACAGTAAAGGACAAATATAAAGGTAGTTTTCCTTTGGAATACTTAGTTGGCCTATTGAATTCTAGTGTTTATGAATTTTATTTTAAGCTTTTTGCAAAACAAGTAGGAAATGGGATATATGATTATTATCCAAATTCTCTATTAGATTTAAATATAATTCCTGATACTATTGTTGTGGAAATAAAGGATAGGGTAGTTAAAATAATGAATTTAATAAGTAAAGATTTAAACAATAATTTTGAAACACATGAGAATATAAAAATTTTTAAAGATGAAATAGATAATATTATAATGGATTATTTTGAATTTACACCTATTGAAAGGGAAATAATTTTAGAAAGTATAAAAATTTAATATAGCTTAAAATATAAATTGCTAAATTATAACTTTTGAACTGGGAAACCCCTTGTAATTATTTTACTAATATATATATGGTTGTAGAATATAATATTAGTAGGATAAATTTATAAAGGGGTGGTAATATTGGCTACTAGAAAACGCAATTTACCAATTGTAATTTTATCTTTATTCCTAATAGGCCTGCTAGGGTTTAAAGATACAGGAATTTCAGCAAAGAACTCTCCCCTCATTGATAAAGATTTCCCCCAAAATCCTATTATAGAATATGAAGAAATTGTTGTTCTTAGGGAAAGTTCAGAAGGATGTCTGGTTCAAAAGAATGATTTTACACATGATATCCCTTCTGAAATTTCACAGGCAGATGAAGTTATAATAGATGATGATTCATATTATACATTAGCTAATGAGGAATTAGTTAGTAGAGTTGTTACATCTGCTTATGAAAGCTTAGGGAAATCATATTCTTATGGAGGTATTGGACCTGATTCTTTTGATTGTTCAGGCTTAACATATTCTATTTATTTAAATGAATTGGATATAGAACTTAAAAGAAGGTCTAGAGACCAGATTAAAGATGGAATAAGCGTTTCTAGGGAAGAACTTATACCAGGTGATCTAGTGTTCTTTAGAACATCTGGTATAAAGATAAGTCATGTAGGCTTATATGTTGGGGATGACAATATGATTCATGCTTCTTCAGGTAGCAGTAAGGTTATGGTGACCAATATTAAAACTTCAAGTTATTATAATAATAGGTATGTAACAGCTAGAAGAATAATAAATTGAATAAATCTACTGTAGAATAAATTAAGATTAAGATAAATAAGGCAGTGGAGCAATTCTTGCCTTATTTTTAAGTGATGCTTGAATAGGGAATTTATTGAAATAAATTGATAATGTGGTATAATCTGATTGTAATCTAAAGTATACTAGGAGAGGTGTTGTTAATGGCAGATATTTTTAGAGGTAAAATTGTAGCTGATAAAATTAAGGAACAAATGCAAAATGATATTGAAGCGCTTAAGAAATCAGGTAAGGAGCCTACTTTAGGAATTGTTAGGTTGGGAAGTAATCCTGATGATATTTCTTACGAAAGAAGCTTGATTAAAAATTGTGAAAGATTAGGAATCAATTCAAATGTTTTTGAAAGAGATTTAGAAATCACTACTGAAGAACTTACAGAATTAATGGAAGTTTTAAATCAAGATAATAATATATCTGGAATTATTGTTTTTAGACCCTTGCCAAAGCATATTGATGAGGCAAAGGTAAGACAATCAATAGCTCCTGATAAAGATGTAGATTGTATGCATCCATTAAATTTAGCAAAAATATTTGAAGGAGATATGAGCGGATTTGTACCAGGTACACCAAAATCAGCTATGGAAATACTTTTATATAACAAGGTAGACCTTGAAGGTAAGAATGTGGTAATAGTTAATAGGTCTATGGTACTTGGTAAACCTTTGGCTATGATGTTATTAAATGAAAATGCAACAGTTACTATTTGTCATTCTAGAACTAAAAATTTACATGAGGTGACAAGTGGTGCTGATGTAGTGGTTACAGCTTTAGGTAAAGCAAAGTTTTTTGATGGAAAATATTTTAATGAAAATTCTATATGTATTGATGTTGGAGTTAGCTTAGACGATGATGGAAAATTAAGTGGAGATATTGATTATGAAAAGGTTTCTCCTTTGGTTAAAGCTATTACTCCAGTTCCTGGGGGGGTAGGTTCAGTTACCACATCCATATTATTATCACAAGTAGTTGAAGCTTGTAAAAGAATTTAAGAAAAAGAGTCCTTAGGACTCTTTTTCTTTGGTTTACAACAAAAATAGACAATATTTTATGAAGGACTTTTATAAGATATGTAGAATATATAGATATAGGAAATCATAGTTGGGAGGGGAAGAGTTTGTATTTGTCTATAGAAAAACATAAAAATAATTTATTAGTTGAATTTAAGGGGGAGTTAGACCACCATAGTACTGAGAATGCTCGGAAAAAAATTGATCAGGAGTATTCTGATAATCAAATGAAAAATATTATATTAGATTTAAGAGGATTAACTTTTATGGATAGCTCTGGAATAGGGCTGATAATGGGTCGATATAAAAGATGTATAGAAGAAAAGGGAAAGATTGTTATTGTAAATGATAATAATTATGTGGACAAGATTCTTAAGATGTCCGGATTGCTGAACATAATTGATGTATATTCGAAAATTGAATTAGCTGTAAAAAATCTATAAGGGGATGAGAGAGTGAATAATAATTATATGAAGTTGGAGTTTTTAAGTAAATCTAATAATGAGTCCTTTGCCAGGGTTGTAGCTGCTGCATTTGCATCTCAATTAGATCCGACTTTAGAGGAATTATCAGATATAAAGACGGCAGTATCTGAAGCAGTTACAAATTCTATTATACATGGTTATGAATATGGAGAAGGACTAATAATATTAGAAGCTAAAATTATAGGTGATGAGATTGAAATCATAATAGAAGACAAGGGCATGGGCATTGGAGATATTGATCAAGCAATAGAACCATTTTATACTTCAAAGCCAGATTTAGAAAGATCAGGAATGGGTTTTACTGTTATGGAGACTTTCATGGATAGTTTAAAAATAGAAAGTGTTAAGGGACATGGAACAAAAATAATTATGACAAAAAGATTTTTTAGCCTTAATGATAGGGAGTAGATAGTATGAGTTTAAGCAGGGGAAAAAGAACTTTACTATCTCATGAAGAAACTATGGAGCTTATAGAGAAGGCACAAAATGGATCTAAAGAAGCTAAGGACAGGCTTGTCAATCACAACTTAGGACTAATTAGATCAGTGCTAAAAGGTTTTACCAACAGGGGATATGAGGTAGATGATATATTTCAAATAGGAAGTATTGGATTGTTAAAAGCAATAGATAAATTTGATCCTTCTTTTAAGGTGAAATTTTCTACATATGCTGTCCCAATGATAATAGGAGAGATAAAAAGATTTTTAAGGGATGATGGATTAATAAAAGTATCTAGGTCTTTAAAGCAAAATGCAGCAATGGCTAAGGAGGCGGAAGAAAGGCTTTCAAAGGAATTAGGCAGGGAACCTACCATTGAAGAAATCGCTCAAGATGTTGGTATGGAGAAGGAAGATATTGTAATGGCCTATGAAGCATCATATCATCCAAATTATCTATATGACGTGGTTTATCAAAGCGATGGGGACCCTATATATTTAATTGATAAAATAAGTAACCAGGGAGCAGAAGACAAGGATATAGTTGAAAATATAATGCTAAAAGAGGCATTGTCAAAATTAAAACCTAGAGATAGACAGGTAATTATGTTAAGGTATTTTAAGGATAAAACTCAAACGGAGGTAGCGGATGTACTGGGTATTTCACAAGTTCAAGTATCCCGTATTGAAAAGCAAATAATTCAAAAAATGAGAAAAATTTTATAAAGGCATATATATGCCTTTTTTTTGTATTAAAAAATACTTTTTGCAGATAATAGATTTAGAATGGAGTGATCATAATGGAAGTTTTAAATATAAAATATAAAAAAACAATTACTTTATTATTAATAGGAATAATCATTGTAAGTGGCTTGTTGGTGTATAAAGAAGAAACTACCAACAAAGAAGTTCCTAAGAAAGCAATTTATGTAAATATAATTTTAAAACTTGGTGAGCTTTATGGATAAAGAAAAAGTATATTTTAATATGAAAAAAAAGCAAGTAATATATGTAGGTCAAAATATACATGTAAAAGATATTGGGGAAGTTTTTTGTTCTAATAAAGGAATAAAAGAAAAAGTTGAAAAGATAAGGGTTAAAGACAAAAGTAATGTTGAAGACTGGGATTATATAACAGCTACACAAGTAATTGAAAAAATCCTTGGTAAAACCACTAATGTTGATTTAGATATGATAGGGGAACCGGAGATTTCAATTGAATATAAGTCCCAGGAAAAAGAAAACAAAGTTTTTGAAGCTGTTAAAGTTATATTGGTATGTATATTACTTTTTTTTGGTGCCAGTATAGCTATAATAAACTTTCATGAAGATGTGGATTCCAGGGCTTCTTTACAGGGAATATATAAAACTTTTACTGGGGTAAAGAATAAAAATCCATTAATTATGGCTATTCCATATTCAATAGGCATTGGTGTAGGGGTAATTATTTTTTTTACTAGAATATTCAGCTCTAGTAAAAGAAGAACAAAGGAACCTAGTCCTATGGAATTAGAATTATATTTATATGATAAAGATATGGAAGACCAAATAATAAATGAAGTCAAAAGAAATAGGGAGGAGTAATGGTAGGATGTGATGATTAAAATATTGCTAATTTTAATAAGTTTTGGTGGAGGTATTGGAACTGGTACTGCGGCGGCAGCCTTTATTACTATCTTACAAATAGTCCCTAGGTTAGTTCAACTAACTAAGACTAATGATTACATTAAACTTTATTATTGGTGTATTATACTAGGTTTATCTCTCTTTAGTATTACTTATTTTTGGGAATTTAATTTTCACTTTAGCAAGTATATGACAGGTGTTTTTGGGTTTATTTATGGTGTATTTATTGGCCTTCTATCATCAGCCCTAGCAGAGGTTTTAAATGTAATACCAATCTTAGCAAATAAATTTAAAATAAAAAAGAAATTAAATTACATGGTATTTACATTAATGATTGGTAAGGTAGTTGGTTCTTTATACTATTGGATTTATACTAAGTAGAGGAGACTTGATAATGGAAAATAAAAATAAAAAAGATTATGAAAAATATGTAGACAATAAGGTTCCAAAACCAACCTATGTTAAGAACATTATATTTGCATTTGTAATTGGAGGAGGTATTTGTACTTTTGGTCAATTGCTAATAAATATGTATACTAGATATGGTTTGGATGAAAAATCGGTGGCTTCAGCCACTGCTATTACCCTTGTATTTATTGGTGCCCTACTTACTGGACTTGGCGTATATGACAAAATCGGTAAAATAGGCGGAGCAGGAGCTACTATCCCTATTACAGGATTTTCTAATGCAGTGGTTGCTCCTGCTATGGAATTTAAAACTGAGGGATTTATATTTGGAGTTGCAGCCAAGATGTTTATAATAGCTGGCCCAGTTTTAGTTTATGGAGTGGGAAGTTCTATAATAGTCGGGATATTACATTTATTATTTAAGTAGGAGGAATACTTTATGGCAATTAAAAAAATGGGAAAACAAACTGTTAAATTTGAAAACCCACCATCTATAGTAAGCACTTACACCATAGTAGGACCAAAAGAAGGAGAGGGCCCATTAAAAGATTATTTTGACACCATATTAGAGGATGATATGTGGGGGCAAGAATCCTTTGAAAAGTCTGAGGCCAAGATTCAAGAGGAAACTATAAAGGCTGCTATATCCGAGGGAAAACTAAGTTCATCAGATATAGATTATTTACTATCAGGAGATTTATTAAATCAAATTGTTTCATCTACTTATACTGCTAGGCAGTTAAGTATTCCATACTATGGGCTTTATGGTGCATGTTCAACTATGACAGGGACTTTATCCCTGGGAGCAATGCTAATAGATGGAGGGTTTGCAGATAAGATTGTCTGCGCTACGTCAAGTCATTTTAGCTCAGCAGAGAGACAATTTAGGTTTCCATTGGAATATGGAAGTCAAAGAAATTTTTCCTCACAATGGACTGTTACAGGGGCAGGTGCAAGTGTTATTTCTTCAGAGGGGAATGGTCCATACATTACTTATGCTACAACAGGTAAGATTGTGGATATGGGCATAAAGGATGTATCAAATATGGGGGCTGCAATGGCACCGGCTGCTATTGATACCTTGATTACACATTTTCAGGATACTGGATTTACTCCATCTGATTATGATTTGATTTATTCTGGGGACCTGGGCCACATAGGTAAAGCTATAGTTTTAGATTTAATGGAAAAAGAAGGATATGATTTAACTGGTATATATTCTGATTGTGGTGTTGAGATTTTTGATGATGAAAGTCAAGATACCCATGCAGGTGGCTCTGGTTGCGCATGTGCAGCTACGGTATTAAATGGATATTTATATAAGGAATTGAAAAAGGGAAGTTTTAATAGAATCTTAATAATGGCTACAGGAGCTTTGCACTCTACCATTATGAGTGATCAAGGGGAATCTATACCTGGTATAGCCCATGCAATTACAATAGAAAGAGAAAAATAGCCTAGGAGGAAGAAAGACATGGAATACCTAAAAGCATTTTTAGTTGGAGGAAGTATATGTATAATTGGCCAAGTAATATTGGATACAACAAAATTGACTCCTGCTCATATATTAGTTTCATTTTTAACCCTGGGGGTTATCTTGGGGGGTCTAGGTTTATATAAACCCTTAGTTGAATATGCCGGGGCTGGGGCTACAGTTCCTATAGTAGGATTTGGAAATACCCTTGCAAAGGGAGCTATAGAAGGTGCTAAGACCAATGGTTTAGTTGGTGCTTTTACAGGTGGAATTTCAGCTGCAGCAGGAGGAATAAGTGCGGCTATATTTTTTGGTTATATTATGGCAGTAGTATTTAATCCTAAAACAAAAGACTAAGATATTTATCTTAGTCTTTTGTGATTATATTAGAAGTTATTTGCTTAATCGTCATTATCTTGGCTGTGGTCTTCATCATCTTCGTCCCCACTACCTTCATCTTCCTTGGGGAAAAATGGGAAGAAATAATCAAAGTCATCCTCTTCATCATCTAGGTTTTCATCAGGTACTACAGTGAATTCATCATGTTCTTCACAATATCCTAATGGTAATCTAAAATGAAAATCTATTGGTATTAAGCCAGCGTTGTCTGCTGGAATATAGGGAGGCATAGTTTGGACAAATATCTTTGTCTCAATATTTTCCTCTGGGCAGTATTCATTGGCTAGTTTACCATTTGTAATATCTATATCTGCTTCCACATGAGCATCACAATGTTCCTTAGGTTCGGTACCTTTTACAAATATTTCGCTTCTTACCGTGCTCCCCCTTGGGTCTAGTGTACATAGTTCAGTAGGCAATTTACCAGATTGATTACATATATTTACGTTAATAATCCCATCTGGTCTATCGAAGCTAGTTTTGCTTTCTAATCCCTCATGAGCCTTGGTCATTAGGTGTGCCCAAAACTTAGAAGCTGAACTAGAACTTTGGGTTAGGGTGATTTTGGGTGCATCATTTCCTATCCAGACACCTGTTGCATAGTAGGGGGTAAAGCCTACAAACCAGATATCTGCTTGATTTTGAGTTGTACCAGTTTTTCCTCCCACAATCATATTATTTAAACTAGCTCTACCTGCGATTCCGTCAGATACAGTTGTTCTTAAAATATCTGCCATAATATATGCTACCTGTGGTGATACAACTGTATTTTCTCTTGGTACATTATCAATCAATACATTTCCACGTTTGTCTTCTATCTTTGTAAAAGTTGTGGGTTCAATATAAACTCCACCGTTTGCAATTGCCCCGTAAGCGGCAGTTAATTCCAAAGGAGTTATTCCATTGGTCATTCCACCTAGACCTAATGAAGAACGGTTTTCATCATTGGTTACCCTATTTTCAGATGCCCTAACAAAACTATCTGATTCCGGGTGGGTTTTGCTTATTATACCTAGTTTTTCCATATAAGGTATTACTGTTTGAATTCCGACTAAATCTAAAAACTTTACTGCGGCTATATTTGAAGAATTCTCAACGGATTTTCTTAGGCTATAAATCCCCCTGTACCTATCTTTATACCAATTTCTAGGCCATAGGTCACCATCAACATAGTAGGGAATATCATCAATAACACTTGCTGCTGTTAAGCCGTTATCCAATGCTGGTAGATATACGCCAAGGGGTTTCATTGCCGACCCTGGTTGCCTTTGTGATTCAGTTGCCCTATTTAATATTCTGGTACCTTCTATATCCCTACCACCAACTAAAGCTTTTATTTTACCAGTCCTGTAGTCAAGGAAAACAGTAGCTGATTGGGGCTGGACGATTCCAGCATTATGTCTATAAAAATATCTTTCATTGATTAGGAGATTATTATTTTCATCAATTCTATAAAAATCTTCATTATCATCAATATAAGCCTTATCTATTGCAATTTCATTTTTATCAGATAAATAAAATTTCCCTTCAGGTAATATGATAGAACCAACTGTATGGGTAACCAAATTTTTCTTATCATCGATTCTATAATAATCACTAATATCTATATGTTTAGGATAATGGGTAAGTTTCTTGTTTTTAATATATAATTTATTATCTCTAAATTCATAGCTTCCGTCTTCAATTATTAAATCAAAGTCCTCAGTAAATAGATTGTTTTGTTCGTGAAAGATAATACTTCTATTTTCGTCTATAATATTTTTTGCTCCATCTAGTCTCCAATCTATTAAAGCTGGAGCCTTTACTTTTTCTAAATCACCTAGCAATACCTCTGTAAAGTTGTCATATACTTCCTCTAACTGCCTTTGAAGGTCAATATCAATAGTTGTATATATTTTTAGGCCACCTGTAAATATTTCGTGTTGTGCTTCTTCTAAAGTATATCCAAACCTATCCATTAAAGCTTCTTCAACTTGAGTTTTTACATAGTCAACAAAATAAGAGGAGATACCCTCAATTTTCTTTTGTCCAGGTTTCAACCTGAATTTAATATTTTCATTTAAAGCCAAATTATATTCTTCCTCTGAAATATGTCCTAATTCAAACATTTTCTTTAAAATTAGCTTTTGCCTATCAACTGCTTCCTCGTTATATACAGCAAAATATTTTTCACCTAAGATCTCTAACTGAGCTACTTCATAATATTCAGTGCTATCAAAGTTTTCAGGCCTTACTGTTTTATAAGGTGAAAACCTAGATGGACTTTTTACTATGCCAGCAATCAATGCAGACTCGGCAATTGATAAATCTCCTACATCCTTGGAGAAGTAGGTTTGAGCTGCTTCTTGTACACCGTAAGCGTTTTGTCCTAAATTTACCCTATTTAGGTAAGCTTCAAGTATTTGGTCTTTTGTAAGATAATCCTTTTCCATTTTAATGGCTAAATAGGCTTCTTTAATTTTCCTGTCCCATTCCTTGTCTTTATCCAAATAAACATTTTTTACTAATTGTTGGGTAATGGTACTTCCCCCTCTGACTATATAACCAGCCTTTATATTGTCAACTGCTGAAGCTATAATTCCCTTAGGGTCAATCCCTATATGGTCATAAAATCTTTCGTCTTCTATAGATATAAAAGCTAACCGAAGGTGTTTAGGCATTTCATTTAATTTTACAATAGTTCTAAATTCATGTGCTTGAATTTTTTCGATTAAATTACCCTCAGAATCATAAATAGTAGAAGTTTGGTCAAGTGCATTTATAGTTGTAGGGTCAATAGTAGGAATGTCACCTAATATAGAGACCACAATACCTACTAAGGCACCACCAGCTATAATACCAACCATCAATATAATAATAAGTAATATTTTTATTGATTTCCATATGGTTTGTCCTTTTTTACTTTTCTTATTTTTACTCTTTTTATTATTTTTATTGTCCATAAAAATTACCTCCTTAATTGAGAAAAGGTTTTAGCTTTATTATTATACCACAGAAATAATACAATGTTAATATTTCTTACTATAATAGATGTTACAATAGGATTACGACATTATGATTATCTCCTTGTTTTTATTAGTCATACATTTAATTAGATAAAATATTGAAATAATGATATAATATAGTAGATAAGATAAGTTTTAACTTGGAAGGTGATAAATTGACTGATAATAATATTGATATGGAAAAAGTTATAATTATGGGTGTAGATTTAAATACAGATGTTATAAACATTGACAATTCCTTAGATGAACTTGAGGAATTAGTAAATGCAGCTGGTGGACTAGTAGTTGGAAGACTAGTTCAGAAAAGGGATAGGATTGATGCTGCTCATTTTATAGGCAAGGGAAAAGCAGAGGAAATTAAAAACTATTGTTATGAATTAGATGCTTCTACAGTAGTATTTAATGATGAGCTTTCAGGAGCTCAGTTAAGGAATTTAGAAGATATAATAGGAAAAAAAATAGTTGACAGAACTAATTTAATCTTAGATATATTTGCTAATAGGGCAGATTCTAAGGAGGGTAAGTTGCAAGTTAAATTAGCTCAGCTAAAGTATAGGCTACCTAGATTAGTAGGATTTAGGGACTATTTATCCAGGGAAGGTGGGGGAATAGGTACAAGGGGGCCAGGAGAGCAAAAACTTGAAACAGATAGAAGGCATATATTAAGGGAAATAAATAACATAGAAGACCAATTAAAGGAAATTGAAAAAAATCGAGATGTAAAGAGAAGAAAACGTCAGGATTCAAATTTACCCATAGTTGCCCTAGTTGGGTATACTAATGCAGGTAAATCCACCCTTCTTAATAAAATAATAAATCTAAATGATGAAGAGGGTCCAAAAAAAGAGGTTTTTGTTAAGGATATGCTGTTTGCAACCTTAGATACTTCCTTAAGGCGTGGAAACTTGCCTAATGGACAGGATTTTCTCCTTACTGATACTGTAGGATTTGTATCAAAGTTACCTACAAAGCTGGTTGAAGCTTTTAAGGGTACATTGGAAGAAGTTCAGTACGCAGATTTACTAATTCACGTTGTTGATGGTTCCAATGAAGATCTAGATATTCAATTAAGAACAACTTATGAGTTGTTAAAGGATTTAGAAGTTTTGGAAAAGCCTATTATAACTGTTTTCAATAAAATGGATAAAGCAAATGTTCATGATATGTTTTATGATAACAATTATGTAGATGAGAAAATTTTTATATCTGCATTTGATGAAATGGATATAAAGAAATTATTAGATAAAATTCAAGACTTATTACCACAAAAGTTCAAAAGGGTAAAAATCAAATTAGGCTACGATAAGCAAAGTATAATAAATCATTTTATGGAAAATTATAATATACTTTCTACTGAGTATGCGGAAAAAGGTACTATATTAGAGTTGACAATCAATAGCATTGATTATGAAAAGTACAAAGAATTTATTATAGAATAAATAAGAGGGAGATGGTTAAATGTTAATAAGGGATTGTGCTGGTGGGGTTGTATTTAAAGATACTAAGGTATTTATTCTCAGAAATGAGAAAAATGAATGGGTCCTTCCAAAGGGAAAGATAAAAGATGAACAATTACCTCCTGAAACAGCTATTGAAAGGGTAGAGTTTGAAACAGGAATAGGCCAACCTGCCATAGTGTCATCTGCAGGTGAAACTGCTTACGAATTTTATTCAATCACTAGGGAACAGGCTGTTTGCAACAAGATAATTTGGTATATAATGGAGTCAAAGGATGAAAACCATAATATCAATCGTGAAGAGGGTTTTCAAGAAGGAGGATTTTATCCAATAGAAGAGGCCATAGATATGATTACCTATAGCCAGGATAAATCCCTGGTAAGTCTTTCTTATAAAAGGTATTTAGAATTTAAAAGTTATCAGGAAAAAATGGAATAGGAAGTTATAAATGAATACAAGATATAAAACTTTATATAAGTATGGGGAAGATGAAATAATCATTAATAAGTCTAGATTTATAGGATATGCTAAGCCTATTGAAAGTGAAGAAGAAGCCCTAGAATTTATAGAAGAAATAAAGACTAAACATAGGGATGCAACCCACAATGTATATGCTTATGTTTTTGGAGAAAATAGTAATATACAGAGATTTAGTGATGATGGAGAGCCTTCTGGCACTGCAGGCATACCTGCTTTAGAAGTTATAAAAAAGGAAGATTTAAGAAATGTGGTTATTGTTATAACCAGGTATTTTGGAGGTAGAAAACTAGGGGCTGGTGGACTAATACGAGCCTATACTAAGGGTGCTAAAATAGGAATAGAAGCTAGTATAATAGTTAATATGATACTTCATAAAAAACTAAAAGTAAGAATTGATTACACTTCCTATGGTAAAGTTGAAAATTATATTATTAATGAAAATTATATACTAGGTGAATCAGTTTATGATGATAAGGTAAATATATTTGTTTATGTAGAAGTGGATAAAAAAGATGAATTTTGCAATATGATAACTGATTTAACAAGTGGGGATGGTATTATTGAAGATATAGGTCAGGAGTATGTTCCTAAAAGATCAAAGAAAAAATAATATAAACTATTAGAAAGTTTTTGTTAGGGTATATATATCATAATTAAAGAGGTGATATTGATGGATAAGATTAAAGAAGAAATGTTAGGTAAAAAGACTTGGGTTGTTGCAGGAGTTACAGGCAGGAAAGATAGATTTGGATATAAGATATGGAAAATATTAAAGAAAAATGACTATAAAACATATGGTGTAAATCCAAATTATGATGAAATAGAGGGAGATGAAATATACCATAGTGTCTTAGATTTACCTGAGAAGGTAGATGTTCTAGATATGGTTGTAGGCCCTAATATAGCTATGAAAACCCTGGATGAAGCTAAGGAAGCAGGAATAGAATATATATGGTTCCAGCCAGGATCCCATAACGATGCTGTAATTGCAAAGGCTAAGGAGCTTGATTTTAAAATATTATATAATGATTGTGTCTATGCAAGATTAAAAGCTCAAGAATAAATTTTAAGATTAAGAGCAAAAATCTTGCAAGTATAATTTATTATTCTAGGATTACAAATATCACAAATAAACATGTATCAAAGGGTATCAAATATCCTTTTATGCATGTTTATTTTCGTGTAATTATTTAGTTTTTCTACTAGAGAACAATTCATATATTCCTATTAATAGCAAGAAAAATCCAAAATATTTCCTTAATTGTAAGGGGTCAATTTTTAGGGCTAGGAAGGATCCTATAATAGCTCCTATTATTCCACCTACAATAATTGTTTTAGCAAATGAAAAATCAATATTCCCTTTTTTATGATGGGTTATTAAGGCTACTATAGCGACAGGAAGGAAAACAGATAAATTTACTCCTTGGGCTTCCTGCTGGCCTAAGCCTTGGAATATGACTAAAGCAGGAATAAGTATGCTTCCTCCTCCTATGCCCATTCCACTAATTATACCGGAGAAAAAACCTATTATAAGTAAAATCATTTCCATATCATCCTTATGGCAGAGTAGATAATTATACTGCCAAATATTTTCCTTAATATGTGAATAGGTATCTTATCCAAGGTCTTAGCCCCTATATAGCTACCTACTAATCCTCCTGGTATAACTAATAAGAATATTTTAAATGGAATAACTCCATTAAAGAAGTATATAATTGTACTTATAATAGACAAGGGAAGTATAATGGAAATTGCAGTTGCATGGGCCTTATAATCATTTAATCCCATTAGGAAAACTAGAGCAGGTACTATTATAATACCACCACCGGAGCCAAATAAACCATTGATTATTCCTGTCACCAGCCCAATACTTAATAATTTTATTTTGTTTTTTTCCATATTTTACTCCTTTATGTTATAATCATTATAATTAATCTTACCAATTGGGAATAAGATATACATATATTAAAGTATTGGAGAAATTAGAATAAATAAAGGATTGCAATGGAAAATAAGGATAAAATTTGTGTGAATTAGTAAATTTAGTTCAAGAAAAATTAAAGATAATGAAAAAATTATATATATGTGCTAAAATATAGAAGTTAATATAAGAAGGAGAGTGAATGGAATGGCAGGACATTCTAAATGGAGTAATATTAAAAATAGAAAAGGTAAAGAAGATGCCAAAAGGGCAAAAGAG
This sequence comes from uncultured Tissierellaceae bacterium, assembly GCA_964637035.1. Classification (GTDB taxonomy): domain Bacteria; phylum Bacillota; class Clostridia; order Tissierellales; family Tissierellaceae; genus CAZMMV01. The sequence continues at coordinate 34,700 of CAZWTU010000003.1, read as the reverse complement.
TTTTCAAAACTAGGAAGATATATTATGGTGGCAGCTAGGGAAGGTGGAGCTGACATAGAGTATAACCCAGCACTTAAGGCTGCTATAGAAAAGGCAAAGGCTGCAAATATGCCTAATGACAATATAGATAGGGCTGTAAAGAAGGGGTCAGGAGCTTTAGAAGGTGAAAGTTACGAGGAAATCATCTACGAAGGCTATGGTCCTAGTGGGATAGCTGTATTTGTACAGTGTTTAACAGATAATAGAAAAAGAACAGCACCTGATGTTAGACATGCCTTTGATAAAGGTGGAGGAAACTTAGGTCAATCGGGATGTGTTACTTTTATGTTTGATAGAAAAGGGATATTAGCTATAGAAAGAAATGATTCTATAGATGAAGATGAATTGACCATGACTGCTATTGACTTGGGAGCAGAAGACTTTATATCTGAAGAAGAGGGATATGAAATAATAACAAGTCCAGAAGATTTCAATAGTGTTAGTGATGGACTTAAAGAAGCGGGCTACGAATTTGTCATGGCTGAACTTACTTATATCCCACAAAACACAGTAGAACTAACAGACCCAAAGGATATAAAGAACATGGAAGCGCTAATAGATATGCTTGAAGATAACGACGATGTCCAGGAAGTATACCACAACTGGGAGATGCCAGAAGAAGATTAAATTTCACTTGACTACAGTGTTAAACTTTACTATACTAATATTTAACCTTTTGTCCCTTAAATAGGATGAAAGGTTTTTTAGTAGACATTTAGGAGGAATAATAGTGAAGACCATGGATTTGAAAGAAACTCAGAAGGCTATAAAATTAATTAAGGATTATTTCGAAAAGAGACTAGCTGAATCTTTAAATTTAATGAGGGTATCTGCACCCTTATTTGTTAAACCCGAAAGCGGTTTAAATGATAATCTTACAGGTGTAGAAAAGGCTGTATCTTTTAAAATTACCAAATATGATGAGAAGATAGAAATTGTTCAGTCCCTAGCTAAGTGGAAAAGACTAGCCCTTAAAGGCTATGGATTTAACATAGGCGAAGGAATATATACAGATATGGATGCTATTAGGCCTGATGAGGTATTAGATCCAACTCATTCTATATATGTAGACCAATGGGACTGGGAAAAGGTAATATCAAAGGAAGAAAGAACAGAAAATTATTTAATAGAAATTGTAAAAGATATATATAGTGTTTTTAAAGAAACAGAAATATATTTAGATGGATTTTATCCTGGTATTTTTATGGAAAAGCTACCTAGTGAAATTAAATTTATTACTAGTCAAGAATTAGAAGATATTTATCCTAATGAAAATCCAGAATTTAGGGAACATCTAATTACAGAAAAATACGGTGCTGTATTTATATCCAAAATAGGTAATGATTTGAAATCCGGTAAGCCCCATGATATAAGATCTCCAGACTATGATGACTGGAATTTAAATGGTGATATTATATTTTGGAATCCTGTGACAAAATCTGCTTTAGAACTCTCTAGTATGGGAATAAGAGTAGACCCGGTTACTATGGAAAAACAATTAAAATTGGCTAAGGCTGAAGATCGAAAATCATTAGAGTATCATAATCTTTTATTAAATGGACAACTTCCTTATACTGTTGGGGGAGGAATAGGCCAATCTAGAATTTGTATGTATTTTTTGGAAAAGAGGCATATAGGTGAGGTTCAAGCTTCAGTTTGGACTGATGAAATAATAAAGGATTGTAAAAGGAATAATATATTTTTATTATAAGTAATATTTAACTTGAAAAATAAGCCTTTTTCAATTCTTATTTATATGGAAAAATAAGCTAATACAGGAAATTAAAAATCTTGACTTAAATTTTTACTTGTTATATTATTAGAAACAGATAGGGTGCAAGTGGAAGGGGTGTTGAAAATATTTGCAGATACTCATAAAATAATTGCTAAAAACATATATGATAATGTTTACGATAATTATGATTTAAAGTTAGATATAGATAAATTGGCATGGGGTGCAATTGCTCCGGATATATTGCCTCAATATAGGCTAATTAGGCACTACAAGGATGAAAGCATAAATTACATTTCAAAAGAGATTATGAAGCTTATATTCTTTAGCAGGTTTTTAGATTTAAATAGTAAATTGGATCCATTGACTATCAAGGTCCTTAGCAAAAAAATAGGTATAATCTCACATTATTTAAGTGATTATGTTTGTTTACCACATGCTAATAGGTGGACCTTTTATAATAGCATGATAAAGCATATTAGGTATGAATCTAAATTAAATGATTATGTACTTGGGCATGATTTTAAAAATAATGTTATATATAGTGATGATTTAAATATATACGATATTAATGTTATGGACTTAAGGAAAAAAATAAAAGAATATATAAATAATGTTACAAAAGAATATTCCATGAAAGAGGGATTTGGAAATGATTTAAATTTTGCCGTATCCTTAAATATAAAGTTAACTTACTTTATATTAGATACTGTATCCATTTATTCAAAAGAGATAGAAGGATATTTTGCATTCCAATCTTAGGATAATTAAATAAACCTTATAAGGTTTATTTTTTTTGCAATAATATATCTTGGATGAATGATTTTTTTATTATATACTATAATTATATAGGAGATGAATTTGTAATGAAAAAAATTATAAAAATATTATTAATAGAAATATTTATTATCATTCTTGTTTTTTCATACTTTGTGTTGAAAAATAATAATGCTAATTTTTCAACAGTTCATAAATCCTTAGACAATTTGGAAAACTTAGATACTATTCAGGTCAAAGAAGTTGTTAATATTAGACATAAAGATGCCTTGTATAAAGATCTAGAACAAGCACTTCTATATGGAAAAGGGGAAGTTAGTCTATTAAATAGTTCTTTGTTTAAAAACCCAAACGAAATATTTAAAATATTAGAAGATATATCTTATAATAATCCTAAGGTCATGTATTATAAAGGGGCTAAGTATTCCTTTGGTAAATTAGAATTGTCTTATTTTAAACCAGGGGAAGAGATATTAGAACACCAAAGAGAAATAGAAAAGGTAAAACAATCTTTTTTACAAAATCATATTAATACTAGTATGTCTGATTATGAAAAAGCTCTTGAAATACATGATTTCATAATTGAAAGAGGGGAATATGATAAAAGACTACTAACTGATGGCCAGGTTCCACCTGAGTCATATTCTAGCTATGGTGTACTATCCTTGGGTGTAGGGGTTTGTGAAAGCTATGCTAAGGCTATGAAGTATTTATTAGATGCTTGTGGATTAAATTCTTTGATAGTAGTAGGTGAATCTAAGGGAGAAAGCCATGCGTGGAATTTAGTAGAATTAGATGGTGAATATTATCATGTAGATAGTACTTGGAATGATCCTATTTCTGATGATGGAGAAGATATTCTCAGACATAACTTTTTCAACTTAAATGACCAAGAATTATCTATAACCCATGAATGGGATAAGGGGAAATATCCTGAGGCAAGGGGAGAAAAGTATAATTACTATGTATATAATGATTTAATTGTCAATGGAAAAAAACAATTAGAAGATCAAATAGAAAATGCCTTGTTATCCCGTAGAACAATATATATTGCTAAAGTTTTAAATTTTACTCAAGATATAAAAATAAATGAAATAGTAGAAAAACTTGGCCATAAATATTATAAAGAGATAGGACTTAATGCTTATTATTATTCAATAGATGAAATAAAAGGAATTATATCTATTAAGTTCTTCTATAATTAAATAACTAAGGAGAATTGTATGAAAAAAATAAAATTGGCTTATTTGTTATTAGGAATTGGTTGTGGAATTGTTTTAGCTAGTGGTTTGTATTTTTTATTTCCGGAAGTTAGATATAAAGATGTAAGTGATGAAGTCATCATAGAAAGAGCAAAGGAATTAGGATATGTTTCTTTGAAGGAAAGTTTAGAAAAAGAAGTTAGCAAAGATATTGGGATTGAAGATGAAAAGTTAGAAGAAAATAAAGAAGATAAAGAAAAAGAAGGAGCAAAAGATATAGGACAAGTTGACAAATCAGAGGAAAAGTTCGATGAAGATTCAATAGAGATTGAAATTAAACCAGGAGAAAATCTTTCTGATATTGCGAGAAAATTACTTGATGCTGGACTTATAAGAGATATTGAAGAATTTAAATTATTAGCAAGAAGTAAAGGAGTGGATAAAAAGCTTTCCTATGGGGTTTATGATTTTAAATATAATACAAGCTATAGTACAATAATTAAAATATTAAACAAATAAACAGTTAAATAAGGAAGATGTTAAATTATTGTAAAAAATATATTATATATTCTTAAACATTTTTGTTGAATAATGTAGTATAATATTGAATGGTGGCTTAATTATTTTAGTAATTAATTTAATATTTATGACTTTGCAAACAACTGATAAACAGAAGGGGGTATTTTATGGCCTTGGCAAATAGAAATATGTCTAGTATTTATGATGGACTAATATATAAATTTTTATATAAGAATGACTTAAACTCCATACATATACTCCTTAATTTATATGATTTAGAAGATAATATAACTAACATTTGTCCTAAGTACATAACTATCAACAAATTAAAAAGAAGGATAAATAATTTTTTAAAGGAAAGAAAAGACAATCATTATATCTCATTAAATTTAAGTCAAATAATTCATGAAGAGGTCAATAGACTAGAACTTTTTATTTATTTAGAAGGGTACAAGCATGGTTATTATAATAATTATTGGGTAAATATATTAGAGAAGATTACTTTAAAGGAAATATGTGTAGACAAGTTGTATGATATGAAGTATTTACATCATTTTGGATCTAACATCAAAGATGTAATTGAATTTAGAAAACAAATTAACAAGGAAATACAAAAGAAAGAAAAAACTAATAAAACTTTATATAATAAAATAGTTAAATACACCAATTCCATTTTGAAGGTAAAGGTTTTTAATTTAAATAAATTTCTAGACAAACAGTTGACTATTGACTATGATTCAAAAAAATACGAGATTAAAGATGATGAAGAATATCTGAATTTTGAAGAACTAAATAATATATATAAAGAAACTGTAAAGGTAGTCTTGATGAATTGTTTGAAACTATACAATGAAGCCTATTGGTATGGTCTAAATGATAGGGTCTTAAAAAGATATAGATAATATAGGGGGGAGTTAATATGTTTATTAAAAGTCATATGCTAGGAAGGGAAAAACTAACTACTGTACAATTAGATGAGAGCTTGAAAAGTGTTTTAGAAAAGATTGAAAGTGGAAACTTTCTATCACTACCAGTATTTGAGAAGGATCAGTTTAAGGGAATTGTTATGAAAGAAAAGATTTATAGAACTTATTTTGAAAGTTCAAAAACTGATAAGGAAGTTTATCTTGCTGAGACTAAAGTAACAGATGTATATAATAAAGATTACAAATCAATTTACGGCCATGAAAGAATTGAAAAGGCATCTTATTTACTAAAAGAATTAGGAACTCCTTTTTTGCCGGTCTTTAATCATGATGATAGATTCATAGGCATATTGACTCATCACGCCATATTTAAAGCATTTTCAGAGGTCTTTGGTTTAGATAAGGGTGCTAGAATTGTAGTTAATATGTTTGATTTACCTGGCCAAATAGCTAGACTTACAGAAGTTATTAGAAAAGAAAATATTAATATTATGAATCTTACAACTGTAGATCCTGAAGTTTTAGATTTAATTCAAGTGATTGTTAGAATAGATGTGGATGACAGCGAATTGGATAAAATAGTTGAAAAAATTCAATTGGCAGGATTTAAAATAGGGGAAGTATCTAGTTAATAAGTATAAATTTTAATAAAATGGTTATAATATCCTTCTAAGAGTAGTCTGGAGGGATATTAATATGAAGAGGGATAAATTTATACCTATTTTTCTTGTTTCTTTAATTTTATTTACTACAAGTTTTATATTAGGCTATCAACTAATGAAAAGTGAAATAGAACCTAATGTTGATTTAGCAGACCAAGACGGTAGTAATAAATCTAATGAGGAGTTTTCAGATTTAGAAATTTTAAAGGAAGAAAATAGAATTACGCCTAATACTATTATTGAAGAGAGAATTCACTATACTGTATGTAACCATATAGTAAATAAAACCAGAAAAGTAGAAGATAAACTTGTAAACATGACTAAAAAAGATTTTGAAGAATACGTGGAAAACAATTCTACTAATCAAAGAATTATTTCTTTTTCTGCTAATAGGATAAGCTTAGGTGTTAGTAAGGACCACTTATGTGAAAACCACTATATTATTGGTGAAGAAGATGGGAAAATAGCAATCTTCAAAATTGATGATAAGGGTCAAAGAGTATTAAACAATGTTTTCGATGATTATCCTATATCGCTCCTTATGGAAGTAGATCAGGATAGGATTAAAAAAGGAATTGTAGTTGATAGTGAGGATGAGCTATCTAATGTTTTAGAAAATTTTATTAGTTGACTAAGTTAGAAATTCTGACTTAGTTTTTTTGTTCTAATATGATACAATGGTATATAAAGTTAGAAAGGGGTAGTTTATGATTATATTAGGTGTGGATCCAGGAATTGCCATTGTTGGATATAGTATAGTAGAATGTAATGGCAACAATGTGAAAGCTATAGATTACGGCTGCATAAGAACCAAATCAGATCTTTTATTTCCTGATAGAATAAAGATTATATACGATAGATTGACAGAAATAATTAAAGAATATAGGCCCAGCGACTTGGCAATTGAGGAATTGTTTTTTAATAAAAATGTAAAAACAGCTATAACAGTTGGACAAGCTAGAGGTGTAGAAATACTTGCAGGTGTAAATCAAAATCTAGATATTTATGAATATACACCTTTACAAATAAAACAAGCAGTAGTTGGATATGGAAGGGCAGATAAAAATCAGGTTCAAGAAATGGTAAAGATTCTTTTAAACTTAGAGGAAAAACCAAAGCCAGATGATGTGGCAGATGCTTTAGCTGTGGCTATATGTCATGGTGCTTCAATTAAATTTAAAGAACAATTTAGGATGAAATAAAGAAAAAAGGATGATATATATTGTTTGAATATATAATTGGAAGTGTAGCAGCTATTAAGGAAGATTACATAGTATTGCAAAATAATGGAATAGGCTATAAAATATTTACATCTGGTCATTCAATGTTGGATTTAGAAGTAGGTATGAAAGATGCAATGATTTATACCTATTTAAATGTAAGTGAGGCTGGAGTATTTTTATATGGTTTTGTCACTGAAGAAGAAATTGAAATGTATAGAATGCTCCTAATGGTATCAAAGATTGGACCTAAAACTGCTATTGGCATACTATCAGGTTTAACTCCTAATGACATCAAGTTAGCTATTTTAAGGAAGGACCTGGATCTCCTATGCAAAGCCCCAGGGGTAGGCAAGAAAACTGCTGAGAGGATGGTCTTAGAGCTTAAGGACAGGATAAATAAGGATGATCTTGTTTTATCTGATGAAGAAAAAACAAAATCTTTTAAAACTGATGATTATGAAAAGGCAGTAGATGGTTTAATGTCTTTAGGATATAGAAAATATGAAATAGAAAAGGTTCTTAGAAAATTGGACCTATCAAATATGAAATTAGAAGAATTAATACGAGAAGGTTTAAAGAAACTATCAAATAAATAAGAAGGTGTTGCTAATATGGATGGTGAAAAAGATAGGATTGTAGCTGGTACTATTAGAACTGAAGATACAGATAATGAACTTACCCTTAGACCAAAGTGGATAAGTGAATATATAGGTCAAAACAAAGCTAAAGAAAAGTTAAATATTTTTATTAAAGCTGCTAAAGGCAGGGAAGAATCCCTAGACCATGTTCTTTTATTTGGTCCCCCTGGCTTGGGGAAGACAACCTTAGCAAATATAATAGCCAATGAAATGGGAGTAAATGTTAGAGTAACCTCAGGGCCTGCCATAGAAAGGCCAGGTGATTTGGCCAGTATCTTAACTAATCTAAGCCAAGGTGATGTTTTATTTATAGATGAGATACATAGAATTAACAGAACTGTAGAAGAAATTTTATATCCTGCAATGGAGGATTTCGCCCTAGATATAATCATAGGAAAAGGACCTTCTGCTAGAAGCGTCAGACTTGATCTATCCAATTTTACTCTTATAGGAGCGACTACAAGGGCAGGACTTTTAACTTCTCCTCTTAGAGACCGATTTGGAGTTTTGTTAAACTTAGAACTATATGATATTGAGAGTTTAAAAAAGATTATCCTTAGGTCTGCTAATATTATAGATATTGAAATTGAAGAAAAGGGAGCTATGGAAATAGCCCGAAGGTCAAGGGGTACACCTAGAATAGCAAATAGGCTCCTAAAAAGAGTTAGGGATTATGCCCAAGTAGTTGAGCAAGGTATCATTACATTAGAAGTTGCAAAAAGAGGCTTAGATATTCTTGAAATAGACCAAATAGGTTTAGACCATGTAGATAGAAAACTTTTACTTACCCTAATAGAAAACTTTAATGGAGGACCAGTAGGTGTGGATACTCTTTCTGCTGCTACTGGTGAGGAAAGATTAACTATAGAGGATGTTTATGAACCCTATCTATTACAAATAGGATTTTTAAATAGAACACCTAGGGGTAGGATGGTTTCCAAAAAAGCCTATGAACATTTGGGGATTCCATTTAAAGAAGATTGTTAATATAGTTAGGAGGAAAACTTATGAAGAAAAATCATCGTAACTTATTAATTGTATTGGTATTGTTATTCTTTATTTTTACTAGCAAAGTCAATGTTTACGCAGATAGTGTCAAATATATAGATGTTAAACTTACAAGACCTATATTGGATAAAAGTTTGATAAACTTGCAAAGTGAAAGTGGTTTTTCCATATATGATGTCAATGATAAGGAAAATTCAATTTTCTATATTGGTGGTAATGAAATTAAAGTTGCCTTGGATGAAAAGGACAATATTTCCTTATTAGATATTCAGGCTAATGTTTTATTTACTATTCCTCAGGAAAACAATTTACTTTTACTATCTAATGAAGGTGAAGGTTCTACTATGAGGGTTGAAAAAGATAGGTATAGGGGATACCTCAGATTTAAGCTTGAAGATGGGCATATTATACTTATAAATCATATTGAAATGGAAGATTATTTATATGGTTTAGTTCCAAGAGAAATGCCTTATACTTTTCCAATGGAGGCTTTAAAGGCTCAAGCTGTGGCGGCTAGGACCTATGCAACTTATAATATGGATAAACATTTAAGTAAAGGTTATAATTTATGTGATACTACTGATTGTCAGGCATATCATGGGTATGAGAAAGAACATATGCTTACTAACTTAGCTGTAGATGGGACTAAGGGGATTTTAGCATATTATAATGGAATGCCAATAGATGCACAATACCACTCTACTAGCAGCGGATTTACAGAGAGCAGTGGAGATGTATGGGGCGGAGATTTACCTTATTTAAGATCTGTAGAAGATAGGTTTTCTTTAAATTCTCCTTCCAGTAGCTGGACTTTAAATATAAATATTTCAGATTTAAATAATAGGTTGATCCTAAACAATATAAATATTGGATCATTGGTGGATATGCAAGTTATAGAAACCTCTCCCAGTGGCAGTGTCAAAAATATTAAGCTTATAGGTTCAAATGGAGAAGAGGTTATTTCTGGTACAAAGTTTAGAACTATAATAGGTAATACGACTTTAAAAAGTACATGCTTTAATATAGTTGGTGGAAATGTTGTAAACATTGATAAAGAAGTATATATTATGGGTAAAGATGGTAAACTTATACCTAAGAGGCTAAGCCAACTTAGTGTATTAGATAATGGTGTAAGAAAATCTGTATCAAGAAGTGGTGTAAGTAGGGCAATAAACAAGAAGAGGCAAATAGAAGATATATTTGCGGATCAAAGTATGCCAGGGATTCCTACTTCTGGAATAGTTATTGAAGGGAAAGGCTATGGTCATGGAGTAGGTATGAGTCAATATGGGGCTAAAAACATGGCTGAAGAAGGATATACATTTGAAGAGATACTAAAGCATTATTACTCTGGTATTGATATATTATAAAAATAGAGAAGGATGAACATATGAAAACAAAGGATTTTTATTATGATTTGCCGGAAAATTTAATAGCACAACATCCCTTAAAACATAGAGAGGATTCAAGGCTATTAGTGCTGGATAAAGACACTGGGGAAATAAAACATGAAGTATTTAAGGATATTGTCAATTATTTTCAGCCAGGGGACTTATTGGTTTTAAATGATACTAGGGTAATTCCTGCCAGATTATTCGGCAATAGAATAGGAAAAGAAGAAGAAATAGAAATTTTACTTCTTAAAAGACTTGAAGGTGATATATGGGAATGCCTGGTTAGGCCTGGTAAGAAGGCTAGACCTGGTCATGATTTAGAATTTGGACAGGGTAAATTAAAGGGAAAGGTTTTGTCTATTGAAGAAGATGGTACTAGAAATATTCAATTTCAATATGAAGGTATTTTTGAAGAAGTATTGGATGAATTAGGTGAAATGCCACTTCCCCCTTATATTACAGAGAAATTAGAGGACAAAGAAAGATATCAAACAGTATATTCTAAAAATATTGGTTCTGCCGCTGCACCTACTGCTGGTCTTCATTTTACTGAGGGGCTTCTAAATGAAATCAAGGCCAAGGGGGTAAATATCGCTTATATAACCCTCCATGTAGGATTAGGCACTTTTAGGCCGGTTAAAGTAGATAATATATTAGAACATCATATGCATAGTGAATACTATGACTTATCTGAAGAAGTAGAAGAAAGAATAAATGATACAAAATTAAGAGGTAAAAAAGTTATTTCAGTGGGGACTACAACTACTAGGACATTAGAAACCCTAGGCAATGAAAAAGGACTTATAAGTAAGGGGTCTGGTTGGACTGATATATTTATATATCCAGGATATAAATTTAAAATTGTAGATAAATTGATAACTAATTTTCATTTACCTGAATCAACCCTGCTTATGTTAGTTAGTGGTTTTGCTTCTAAGGAAATTATATCCAAGGCTTACAAAGTTGCCGTAAATGAAAAATATAGGTTTTTTAGTTTTGGTGATTCAATGTTTATAAAGTAATAGGAGGAATAAGATGGCAATTAAATTTGAACTTTTAAAGGAATCAAAAGATACTAAGGCTAGGCTTGGAAAACTTTATACTCCCCATGGGGTAGTTGAAACTCCAATATTTATGCCTGTAGGTACTAGGGGAACAGTTAAGGCCATGACACCAGAAGAAGTTCGAGACCTGGGAGCCCAGATAATTTTAAGCAATACATATCATCTCTATTTAAAGCCTGGTCATGAACTGGTTAAAGAAGCTGGTGGACTTCATAAATTTATGAATTGGCATGGACCTATTTTAACTGATAGTGGTGGTTTTCAAGTATTTTCCTTGGGAGATTTAAGAAAAATTAAGGAAGAGGGAGTAGAATTTCGCTCTCATATAGATGGTTCTAAACATTTTATAAGTCCAGAAAAATCCATAGAAATTCAAAATGCCTTGGGCTCTGATATTATGATGTGCTTTGATGAATGTGCACCCTATCCTGCAGAATATGATTATGTTGTACATTCCATGGAGAGGACTACAAGATGGGCAAAGAGATGTAAGGAATATCATAAGGATTGGGATAAACAAGGGCTGTTTGGAATTGTACAAGGTGGGATGTATAAGGATTTAAGGGAGAAAAGTGCTCATGACCTTGTTGATTTAGATTTTCCAGGATATGCAATAGGGGGCCTTAGTGTAGGTGAACCTAGGGATTTAATGTGTGAAGTTTTAGATTACACTACCCCACTACTTCCTAAGGATAAGCCCAGATATTTAATGGGGGTAGGTACTCCAGATTATTTATTTGAATCTGTTATAAGAGGTATAGATATGGCGGATTGTGTATTGCCTACAAGAATAGCTAGAAATGGAACTGTATTTACTTCTAGGGGCAGACTAGTTGTAAGAAATGCTAAGTACTCCAAGGATTTTTCAAGCTTAGATCCAGAGTGTGATTGTTATGCTTGTAAAAATTATTCTAGGGCATATATTAGACATCTTTTTAATGTAAATGAAATTCTAGGTGCAAGGTTAGCTACAATTCATAATTTATATTTTTTAATTAAACTCATGGAAAACATTAGAAATGCAATAAAGGAAGATAGAATTCTTGAATATAAGGATGAATTTTATGAAAAATATGGTTATTTTTAAAAATATTAGATGAAATTTATATTTTTTCATGGTAATATATATAATAGAAAAGGAGGGATACATAAATGGGTAATCTAGGAGCTTTAATTTTACCAATAGGTTTTTTAGCTGTTTTTTATTTTTTCGCTATTAGACCGCAAAGAAAAAAAGAAAAAGAAATAAGAGAAATGAGAGATAGTCTAAGAATTGGGGATGACATTATTACTATTGGTGGGATTTTCGGAAAGGTAGTTAAATTAAAAGATGACATGGTTAGCATAGAGGTAGGAAGTGCTAAGACTAAATTAGATATGACAAAATGGGCTGTAGGCTCTGTTATTAGCAGAGATAAGGTAGATAAATCTAAATAAGACACTAAACTTAAAACTTCCTTATTTAAATAAGGAAGTTTTTTCAGTAATAAATTTCTCTTATCTTAAATAGATTTTAGTATAGATAGGAGGAATGTATATGAAAAAAGAAAAAATTATTTATTTACTAAAAAGTTTGTTGATTGCTTATATTATTACTGTAGTTTTAATTTTAGTTTTCTCTTTATTATTAACTTATTCAAGTCTTCAAGAAAGCAAGATTTCCTTGTTAAATACTATTGCAATGGTAGTAAGCATAGGTTCAGCTAGCATATATGCATCTATTAAGGTCAAGGAAAAGGGTTGGTTAATAGGTGGTATTGTTGGTTTATCTTATTATATTGTCTTAATTATTTTCAATTTAATATTTTTAAAGACTATATCATTGGATATATTGTCTATAAGTAAATTAATCCTAGCCTTTATAACTGGAACGATAGGTGGAATGATAGGAATAAACATATAGTAAGATATAAAACTACTTTTATTTAATTATTTATTATGTTATAATTTATAGCAATAACATTACTTAAAGGAGGAAATTTTTATGAAACATATAAAAACATTATCAGGTAAAAATTTAAAAGATACTATTTCTAAGGGTGGATGTGGGGAATGTCAAACTTCATGTCAATCTGCGTGCAAGACTTCTTGTACAGTTGGAAATCAAAAATGTGAGAATAAATAAAAGATAAAGAGTGGTGGTTTATCCACTGCTTTTTCTTTTGTTAGTTTAGTAATGGGGGAAAACAAATATGAATTCAAAGATACATAAATTTTATTTAAATGATAATTATATTTTATTAGATGTAAATAGTGGGGCAGTACATCTTGTTGACGAAATAGTATATGATGTTTTAGATTATTATCAGGATAAAACCTTAGATGAAATATTAACTTTATTAGAAAGCCAATATAATAGACAAGCCCTTATTGAGGTCTGCAGCGAAATAGACAACTTAGTAGGGAATGGATTGTTGTATTCAGAAGATGTAGATATATCTAATTTTAAATATAATGAAGATAATATAGTAAAGGCAATGTGTTTACATGTGGCTCATGATTGTAACTTGAAATGTGAATACTGTTTTGCATCTCAGGGTAATTTTAAAGGTGAGAGGAGCTTAATGAGTTTTGAAGTAGGGAAAAGATCCCTAGATTATTTAGTTGAAAATTCTGGGTCTAGAAGAAATTTGGAAGTAGATTTTTTTGGTGGAGAACCCCTGATGAACTTCCAATTAGTAAAGGATTTAGTTAAATATGGTAGAAGTATAGAGGAGGAAAATAATAAAAACTTTAGATTTACCATTACAACTAATGGGGTACTTTTAGATGATGATAATATAGATTTTATCAATGAAAACATGGATAATGTTGTACTTAGTTTAGATGGTAGAAAACATATAAATGATAATATGAGACAGACTATTAATGGTGAAGGAAGTCATGATATAATCTTACCTAAGTTTAAGAAACTTGTGGACAAAAGAGGAGACAAGGATTACTATATTAGGGGGACATTCACAAATAGAAATATTGATTTTACAAAGGATGCCTTACATTATTATGAACAAGGATTTAAAAAGACTTCTATTGAACCTGTTGTAACACCAGAAGAAATGGACTATGCACTTAGGCAAGAACATTTGCAAGATGTACTGGATGAGTATGAAAAATTTTCTAAAGAATATATCAAGATTAAAAAAATGGATAAGGAGTTTTTATTTTTTCATTTTATGATAGACTTAGAACAGGGTCCATGTATGATAAAAAGGGCTGTTGGATGTGGGGCAGGGTCTGAGTACCTAGCTATTACTCCAGATGGGGATATATATCCCTGCCATCAATTTGTAGGGGAAAAAGAATTCTTGCTAGGTAATATATGGGAAGGTATCAAAAACACAGGATTAAGGAGTAAATTTAAAAATTCTAATGTATATACAAAAGATGAATGTAGTCAATGTTGGGCTAGGTTTTATTGTAGTGGAGGCTGTCATGCAAATTCTTACTATGCAAATAATGACCTTAGCCAAGCTTATAAAATTGGCTGTGAGATGGAAAAGAAAAGAATTGAATGTGCCATATCAATTTTGGCAAAGATAAATAATGAGGAGGGAAAAGATGAAATCTAAAAATACAATTATATTCTTACTAATATTATTATTAGTTGGAGGAGCAAGCTTTGTTGCAATCAATGGAATTAAAATTGGAAACTTTGAGATAACAAAGGCTAAGGATGCAGTAGAATTAGGGCTAGATTTGGCTGGAGGCGTCTATGTTGTTTTAGAAGCGAAAACTGATGCAACAGGCGAAGATTTACAAAGACTTATGGAACAATCAAAAGCAATTATAAATGAAAGGGTCAATGGTCTTGGGATTTCAGAGCCAAATATTTTCATAGAGGGTAAAAATAGGATTAGGGTTGAATTAGCAGGATTAGACAATCCTCAAGAAGCCATTGATTTAATTGGTAAAACAGCCCAATTACAATTTAAAGATCCAGAAGGAAATATTGTAGTTACAGGTAAACATGTAGTAGGTTCAGAGGTTCAATATAGCAAAAATCAATTAGGTCAACAAACTATTGTTGTAAGTTTAGAGTTTAATAAGGAAGGCGCTGCAAATTTTGCAGAGGCAACTGGTAGATTGGCAGGAGAAGAGGCCAGGGAAGATAGGATTATATCTATTGAACTAGATGATCAAATAATATCTGCTCCAGCTGTAGGCACAAAAATTAGTGATGGCAAGGCTGTTATAGAGGGTGGATTTGATTTAGAGGGAGCAGACAACTTGGCTACTTTAATTCGTGCAGGTGCCTTACCAGTCGAAATGGAAGAATTACAAACAGAAGTCATAGGGCCTACACTTGGTCTGGAAGCCTATGAAAAAAGTATTTTAGCTGGTGCAATAGCACTTCTTATAATATTCGCTTACATGATTCTTATGTATAGGGTTCCCGGATTTATTTCTTGTATTGGTTTAACAATTTATACTTTGATAGTTATATTTACAATGATTAGCTTAGGGGTAAAATTAACTTTACCTGGTATAGCAGGTCTAATATTATCTGTTGGTATGGCAGTAGATGCCAATGTATTGATATTTGAAAGAATCAAGGAAGAAATAAAAATAGGAAAAACTATTAGGACAGCAGTAGAAACAGGATATAAAAGAGCACTTACTTCGGTACTAGATGCAAATATTACAACACTAATAGCTGGCGGAGTCCTATATTACTTTGGTGTTGGACCAATTAGAGGATTTGGTGTTACTTTAATAATAGGTATACTTGCTTCTATGATAACAGCTGTTTTCATATCCAAATATCTATTAAAATTAATTGTATCGATTACGGGTGGAAAAAATACAAAACTATATGGGGTTTAATGAAGGGGTGATGAGATGAATATTATAAAGAATAGAAAGATATATGCAATGATTTCCACTATCATAATAGTAATTGGTCTTCTTATGTTTTTTGTTAAAGGCTTAAATTATGGTATAGATTTTAGTGGTGGAACTTTAATAGAAGTTAATGTTGGTAAATTTATAGAAGTTGATGAAGTTAGGAAAATTGTAGATGAGTATGATAGTGGTGCAAGTATTATCCATGCAGGTTCTGAAAAAGATACTGTTATAATTAAGAGTACTAAGGACATGAAAAACAATGAAATTAGTAACATAGTTAACAAATTTGTAGAAAAATATGGTGTAGCTGAAGATAATTATCAATCTAAAAAATTTGGTGCTACTATAAGTGATGAAATTAAAAACAAGGCCCTCTTATCTACGGTGATAGCTACAGTTTTGATGTTAGCATATATCACATGGAGGTTTCAATTTGCCTTTGGTTTGGCAGCAATAATTGCATTAGCCCATGATGTTTTGATAATGCTAGCTGTTTACTCTATATTTAGAATTCCTGTAAACAATTCTTTTATTGCAGCAATTTTAGCTGTATTAGGATATTCTATAAATGATACCATAGTAATTTTTGATAGAATAAGGGAAAATTTTAAATTATATCCTAGGCAAACAATGGAAGAAACAATAAATTCCAGTATAAAAAAATCTCTAAGCAGAACTATAAATACTAGTGTTACAACATTGGTGGCTGTTGTGGTTCTTTATGCATTAGGCGTTGAAGATATTAAGGTATTAGCTTTACCACTAATTATAGGAATTTTATCAGGTACTTATTCTTCACTGTTTATAGCATCTCCTGCATTATTTAAATTAAACTCTAAAATAAAAACTGCCAAATAGCAGTTTTTATTTTAGCATTATAGGGTATTATATATCTAAATACGATATGTAGGGGGTATTTTTGTGGAAAAGGGATTTATTTTATCATTAGTTTTCGCTGCAATAATTGCATTGTTTGCATTAAATAATAGTGAAAAAGTTTTAATAGATTTATTTTTTACTGAGGTACAATTATCTCAAGCATTAATTATTTTAGTTTCTACACTTTTTGGAGCTATTATTGCGGCCATTTTTAGTGGTGTTAGGTCTTTGAAACTAAAAAAAGAGATTAAGCATTTAAATAAGCTTGTATCTGATAGTGAGGAAAGTGGTAATCAGCTAAAGTCCTCTGTTGAAGATTTAGAAGGGGAAAAAAAGAGATTAGAAATCTTAGTTGATTCTTTGGAAGAGGACAAGGAAAACTTACAAACACTTATAGAATCTCAAAAACAGGAAACTCATATTATTGACTAGATTTTATAGATTAAAAGAGTAGAATTTAGACGCTTTTCAAGTGTCTAAATTTTATTTTATTGGGGTGATTTTATTGGAAAAATGGTTCATAAAAAATAGGCCTGGGGATTTAAATCAAATTTCTAAAAGACATAATATATCTAAATTTTTGTCCAAGCTTCTTATAAATAGGAGTATAACCGACAATAATATAATAGAAAGCTATTTGGATCCTACTTTAGATAAATTGCATAAACCTGAGCTTATGAAGGATTTGGAAAGGTCCACTATGATTATTAAAGAAAAGATAGAAGGCAAAGAGAAGATTAGAATAGTTGGAGATTTTGATGTTGACGGAGTTATGTCTATTTATATATTGTACAAGGGAATTCAAAGATTAGGTGGGCTGGTGGATTATGTTATTCCAGATAGGGTTTCAGATGGCTATGGTATAAATGATAGTATTGTTAAAAATGCCAAGGAAGATGGTATAGATACTATAATAACATGTGACAATGGAATTGCAGCCATTGGTCCAATCCAATTGGCTAAAGATATAGGCTTAACTGTTATAGTTACAGATCATCATGATATGCCTTTTTCCATAGACGAATTTGGGGAAAAGAAATATATACATACACAGGCAGATGCTGTAGTCAATCCAAAGCAATATGATTGCAAGTATCCTTTTAAAATCCTATGTGGTGCAGGTATAAGCTTCAAACTTATAGAAAGATTATACTCTGTTTTTAATATACCAGATGAGGAAAGTTATGATTTTTTAGAATATGCGGCAATAGCTACAGTATGTGATATAGTAGATTTAATAGATGAAAACAGGGTTATTGTAAAAAAAGGACTTGAGCTTTTAAATAATACAAGTAATATAGGCTTAAAAGCTTTAATAAAGGAAACAGGCATTGAAGACAAAGAAATAGGTACTTATCACCTTGGCTTTGTTATTGGGCCTAGTATCAATGCTTCTGGCAGACTGGATTCAGCCTTAAAAGCTTTGGATTTATTACTTGCAAGAGATATGGATACTGCCAGTAGGATAGCCAAAGAGCTTAAGCAATTAAATGATGAAAGAAAGCAATTAACCTATGATGGTGTTGATATGGTAGATAATATTATTGTAGAGGATGGGCTTTTACAGGATAAGGTTTTAGTAGTTTATGAGCCAGACATACATGAAAGTGTAGCAGGTATAATAGCAGGTAGAATAAAAGAAAAGTATAACAGGCCTACAATAGTATTGACTAAGGGTTCTGATGGGGCCAAGGGGTCTGGTAGATCCATTGAAGAGTATAATATGTTTGAAGAATTAACTAAATGCAATGATTTATTATTGCAATTTGGTGGACATCCTATGGCAGCCGGTATGACTTTAGAAGAAAATAATATTGGAATTTTACGTGAAAATCTAAATAAAAATTCTATATTGACAAAAGATGACCTAATATTTAAGAAATATATTGACATGCAACTATCCTTAGACTATATTAGTTATAAACTAATTGATGAATTGAAGGTTTTAGAACCTTTTGGTAAAGGTAATAATAAACCTTTATTTGGTGATAAGAATTTAATTATTAAAAAAGGATTTATACTAGGTAAAAATAGAAATGTCTTAAAACTAATTCTGCAAAATAAAAATAATATTACTATGGAGGCTATATATTTTGGAGATATAGTTAAATTTGAAGATAGTATAGTTACAATTCATGGCAAAGAAGGCCTTAATAAAATATATAATGGAATAAATAATAATATATTTATAGATGTTTTATACTATCCCACAGTCAATGAATATATGGGTAAGACTAATTTACAAATTACAATACAAGGCTTTAGAGTATCTATATAAAAAAAGAAGGTGAAAGCAATGTTAGAAAATTTAATTTTAAAAATCGAACAATATAATCCCCAAGCAAATTTAGAATTGGTTGTAAAAGCTTATATTTTTGCTAGAGATGCCCATGATGGACAATTTAGAAATTCTGGTGAAAATTTTTTTGTACATCCATTTAATGTTGCTTTAATTTTAGCCGATTTAAATATGGATACTTCTACTATAATAGCCGGTTTATTACATGATGTTATAGAAGACACAAGTGTAAGCTACGAAACTATTGTAGAGGAATTTGGGGTGCAAATTGCAGATTTAGTTGACGGAGTTACAAAATTAAAAAAGCTTCAGTATAAAACAAAGCAAGAAAACCAGGCTGAAAATTTAAGAAAAATGGTTCTGGCAATGTCTGAAGATATTAGGGTTATTATTGTTAAACTTGCAGATAGATTGCACAATATGCGAACTCTAGAATATATGAATGATGAAAAAAGAAAAGAAAAAGCATTGGAAACCTTAGAAATATATGCCCCCCTTGCTCATAGGCTAGGCATTTCTAAAATAAAGTGGGAACTTGAGGATTTGTCCTTAAGATATTTGGATCCAGATAATTATTATGACTTAGTTGAAAAAGTCTCAAAAAGGAGACAAGAAAGAGAAGAGTATATTAAATCAATTATAGCTACCTTAAGTGGTAAATTAGATAATGCAAAAATTGAATATGATATAAGTGGGAGACCAAAAAATTTCTATAGTATTTATAAGAAAATGGTTCACGAGGGAAAGGCCTTTGAACAAATATTTGATTTAACAGCTATTAGGGTCTTAGTAGATGATGTGAAAAGCTGCTACGAGGTCCTAGGTATTGTTCACAACTTATGGAAACCTATACCAGGGAGATTTAAGGACTATATAGCCATGCCTAAGCCTAATATGTACCAATCTATTCATACTACTGTAATTGGTCCAAGGGGGGAGACCTTTGAGGTTCAGATACGTACCTGGGATATGCATAAGACTGCAGAGTATGGTATAGCTGCCCACTGGAAATATAAAGAAGGTGGCGGTAAAACTGACAATTTTGATGAAAAGTTAACTTGGCTTAGACAATTACTTGAATGGCAATCTGACTCCAATGATCCTAGGGACTTTATGGAAACATTAAAAATAGATTTTTTTACTGATGAGGTTTTTGTATTTACTCCTAGAGGTGATGTAATCAATCTACCTGATGGTTCTACTCCTATTGATTTTGCTTATAGGGTCCATAGTGAAGTTGGCGACAAATGTGTAGGTGCAAAAGTAGATGGTAGGATTGTTCCATTAAATTACAAACTAAAGAATGGTAATATTGTAGAAATTATTACTTCTTCTAGTAGTGGGCCTAGCCGAGACTGGTTAAAGATTGTTAAGAGTACCCAAGCTAGAAATAAGATTAGACAATGGTTTAAAACTAAGGAAAAAGATGTAAACATTATTAGAGGAAAAGATATGCTTGAAAGGGAAGTGCGAAGACTAGGTTATAGGCATTCTGAATTATTGAAAGACCAGTGGTTAAAAGAAATTGGAGATAAAATGACCTTCAATTCAATAGAAGATTTGTATGCTGCTGTAGGATATGGCAGTGTATCATTAAATCAAATAACTTCCAAATTAAGGGTCTTCTATAATAAGGAAAATAAGATTACTGATGAAGATGAATTAGATAAGATTAAATCAAATCAAGTTATGCAAAAAAAGAAAAACAAGCCTGACCAGGGTGTAATTATAAAGGGTATTGACAATATTAAGATTAGATTTTCTAAATGTTGCAATCCTGTTCCTGGGGATGAGATTATTGGTTATATAACTAAGGGTCGTGGGGTATCAATCCATAGAACAGATTGCCCTAATATAACATCCTCTTCAGAAACTGAAAGGTTTATTGAAGTCCACTGGGATAATGCAAAAAATGCCTCTTACCCTGCTGAAATACAAATTATGGCAGCAGATAGGTCCGGACTTATAACGGATATTACTCAAAAAATCAGCGATTCAAACTTAGGATTGATTACCCTAAATGCTAGAACAGATAAAAACAAAATTGCTTTTATAAATTTAACATTTGAGATTACCAGTATAGATGAATTAAATGAACTAATAGGGAAAATTAAAAAAATAAAAGATGTTGTAGATGTATATAGAGTTACATCATAGGAGGTTTATATGCGGGCAATAGTACAAAGAGTTTCTCAAGCATCAGTCACTGTTGAAAATAAGATTGTAGGCCAAATTCAGAAGGGTTTATTGGTATTCTTAGGTATAGGAAATGAAGATAGTGATGAAGATTTAGATTATCTAGTTTCTAAGGTATTAGGCCTAAGAATATTTGAAGATGAAAATCATAAAATGAATTTATCCCTAAAGGATATTCAAGGGGAATTACTTGTTGTATCCCAATTTACTTTATATGGTGACGCTAGAAAAGGTAGACGTCCTAGCTTTAGTAATTCTGCCCCTCCAGAAATGGGAGAATTGTTTTATGAAAAATTTTTGGATAGGTGTAGAGATAATGGGTTTGAGCCTGAGTTAGGAATCTTTGGAGCAGATATGAAGGTCGATCTTATAAATGATGGACCCGTAACCATAATGTTAGATAGTAAAAAAACTTTTTAGGAGGTAATATAAATTGGAAATTATTAGAATTCCTGCTGGAATATATGGAGCTAATTGTTATATTATACATGATGAGACTAAGGAAGGAATAGTTGTAGATCCAGGTGGAGATGCAGATGAAATAATTAAATTTATAAATAGAAATGAATTAGATATAAAATATATTGTCTTAACCCACGGACATGGTGATCATATAGGTGGTCTCATGGACTTAAAAGATAGTTTGAAAGTTCCTGTTATGATACACAAGGATGAGAGAGATTTGCTAGTAGATGGAAATAAAAACTTATCTTCAACAATGGCTATGGGTAACATAGAATTAGAGCCTGATATATTATTAAATCATGGGGATATTATAAAGTTTGGAAATCAGGAGGTTCTCGTAATACACACTCCTGGCCATACTAAGGGTGGTATTTGTTTAAAAGTAAAAGACAACATTATAAGTGGGGACACTTTATTTACTGGGTCCATTGGTAGAACAGACTTATTAGGTGGAAATTATGAACAAATCATTAAGTCAATAAAAGAAAAACTTTTAATCTATTCTGACCAGACTATAGTTTATCCAGGTCATGGACCTAGTTCAACTATAGGAAAAGAAAGGGTTTCCAATCCATTTTTAAGATAAGAAAATCAGCAAAATAAGGGGATAAATATGATATATTACCTTTTAAAAGGACATGATTTTAAATATCAAATATACAATTTAATTAAGGTGTTTTTTCCAAATGAGGATATAATAAATATTGTAAGCCAAGAGGATTATCCAGGAAAAGATATACTTTTAGTTGTTTCATTAATTAAAAAAGAAGATTCTTTGTATGGAGAAAGTAAGTTTTATCTAGATGGCAAACTAGTAAAAAAGAATACTGAAAATATAAATACAATAGAAATATATAGCAATGATATGGAAAAGGACATCAGACTTGGACTTAGAAAGTCATTGTTTTCTACATTGAATGAAGTTTCAGATAGAAAAACTTCTTGGGGCATACTTACAGGGATTAGGCCTATTAAGATTATTCACGATTTAATAGACAAGGGCCTAGAAGATTCTGAAATAATAAATACTTTATCAAGTGAGTATAAGTTTACCACGGATAAATCACAATTGGTTTTAGATATAGGAAAAAGGCAAAGAAAATATATTTATCCTATAAATCCTAATAATTTCAGTTTATATGTTAGCATTCCATTCTGTCCTACAAAATGCTTATATTGTTCCTTTCCATCCTTATCCATATCAAA
>CAZWTU010000003.1:0-11526 GCA_964637035.1 uncultured Tissierellaceae bacterium | reverse complement strand
ATCAAGATATATTAGAAATGATGATGGAAGAGACTGGTAAATATTCGGAAGAAATGGGATTATATCCTTATTATTTATATAGGCAAAAAAAAATACTAGGAAACTTAGAAAACATTGGCTATTGTAAAAAGGATATGGAATGTATCTATAATATTTCAATGATGGAGGAAAAGGAAAGTATAATCGGTGCAGGAATGGGAGCAGTTTCCAAAATTTATCTTCCTAAGGAAGACAGGATAAAAAGGCTAGCAAATTTTAAGAGTTTAAATGAATATATTAATAGAAAAGATGAAAATATTATAAAAAAATACAAAATCCTAAGTAATAAATAAAAGGGGAGAAGTAAAATGTTATGGTGGTCTGATGACTTAAAGACAGGGATACAATCAATTGATAACCAACATAAATCTATTTTTAATAAAGCAGATGAAATATTCAAACTAGGTGAAAACTTAGATAAAGATGAATTTAAAAGTATTATTAGTTTTTTAATGAGTTATACTAATAATCACTTTCTAGAAGAAGAAGAATTGATGATAAGTTTTGAATATGAAGACTTATTGGCCCATAGAGGAGAACATAATTATTTTGTAGAAGAAATATATAAACTTTATTTAAAATCACTTGAAGCCATTGATCAGGAAATTTTTATTGAATTAAAAGTACTGATAATTGAGTGGCTAGCTAATCATATAAATGTGGATGATAAAAAGTTTATAAAAGCAATGAGGGAAAAAGAAGAATTATAAAAGCTGGTATCTTGACATATTGGTGTACTGTGGAATAACCTTTAGTCCCTGAACATAAGAAATGGGAGGTTTATATATTTTTTGAGGAGGAATGTAAAATGAGTGAAGAAATGGGAAGTTTAAGACGGACAAATATGTGCGGTGACTTAAGAACAAAAGATAGTGGTGAAGAAGTAGTTTTAATGGGATGGGTACAAAGAGAAAGAAATCTAGGTTCACTGATCTTTATTGATTTAAGAGATACTACAGGAATATCACAAGTTGTATTTGATGAAAGCCTATCTGAAGAAGAGTTTAAAAAGGCTGAAAAAATAAGAAGTGAATTTGTATTAGCTGTAAAGGGAAAAGTAAGAATGAGGGAATCTGTAAATAAGGAAATACCTACAGGAGAAGTTGAAGTAATAGTTGAAGAATTTAAAATATTAGATGAATCTGAAACGCCTCCAATATATATTAAAGATAATGATAATGTTTCTGAAACAATGAGACTAAAATATAGATATCTTGATTTAAGAAAACCTTCTATGCAGAAGAAACTAAAATTAAGAGCAAAAACTGCCAAGCTTATCAGAAATTTTTTAGATGAAAATAATTTTGTAGAAATAGAGACCCCAATGCTTACTAAACCTACTCCTGAAGGAGCTAGAGATTATTTAGTACCAAGTAGGGTTAATCCGGGAGAGTTCTATGCTTTACCACAGTCACCACAGCTGATGAAACAGCTTCTTATGGTTTCAGGTATGGATAGATATTATCAAATTGTTAGATGTTTTAGGGACGAAGACCTAAGGGCAAATAGGCAACCAGAATTTACCCAGGTAGATGTTGAGATGAGTTTTGTTGATGTAGAAGATGTTATTAATATAAATGAAAAATTACTTTATAATTTGTTTAAAGAAATAAAAAATATAGAAATCGACCTACCTATAAAAAGAATGACTTATGCTGAAGCTATGGAAAGGTTTGGGGTAGATAAACCTGATTTAAGATTTGGATTTGAGTTAAAGGATATATCAAATCTTGTTAAGGATTCAGGATTTAAGGTATTTAGTCAAACAATTTCTAATGGTGGTAGTGTAAGGGGTATCAATGTAAAAGGCCATGGAGATAGTTTCTCAAGAAAAAACATAAGCACACTAGAAGACTATGTAAAGACATATGGAGCCAAGGGTTTAGCCTGGATTAAAATCACTGAAGATGGAATAACATCACCTATTGGAAAGTTTTTTACGGATGAGGAAATGGATGGGATTTTAGAGACAATGGACGGTAAAAAAGGTGATTTACTTCTTTTTGTGGCTGATAAAGAATCTGTAGTCTTTGATAGTTTAGGTAACTTAAGAAATGAAGTGGCTAAAAGACTAGAAATTATAGATGATAATGAAATGAAATTAGTATGGATAACTGAGTTTCCATTGTTTGAATATGATGAAGAAGAAAATAGATATGTTGCAAAGCATCATCCTTTTACCCATCCAATGGATGAAGATATAGGTTTATTAGAAACGGATCCACAAAATGTTAGAGCCAAGGCCTATGACATTGTTATAAATGGTGATGAGATGGGTGGGGGAAGTATTAGAATAAATAACTCAGACCTTCAAAAGAAAATGTTTACTGCTTTAGGATTTACTGAAGAGGAAGCTTGGGATAAGTTTGGATTTTTATTAGAAGCTTTTAAATATGGAACTCCTCCACATGGTGGAATTGCTTATGGCTTAGATAGACTTATTATGCTCCTATCAGATACATCAAACATTCGTGATGTAATAGCGTTTCCAAAGACACAATCAGCTACCTGTCTAATGACAAATGCTCCTACAATTGTATCACAAAAGCAATTAGAAGAAGCTCATATAAAATTAGACATAGAAAAATAAACTTGGAGGAGATAATAATATGGAAAATCCTTTTATGAGATCTGAGTTATTGCTAGGAAGTAAAGGGATGGACAAATTATCTAATTCTACAGTTGCAGTTTTTGGAATAGGTGGTGTAGGTTCCTTTGCAGTTGAAGCATTAGTTAGAACAGGTTTAGGTAGAATTATATTAGTAGATTATGATATAATAGATATAAGTAATATTAATAGGCAAATTCATGCTACTATGAAAACTGTTGGATTAGCAAAGGTAGATGTAATGAAGCGAAGAATATTAGAAATAAATCCTAATATTGATATTGTTATCCACAAAACCCTATATAACTTGGAAACCAAGGAAGAATTATTGTCTAAAGACTATGATTACGTAATAGATGCAATAGACATGGTAACATCAAAAATTGATTTAATTTGTGAATGTAAAAATAGAAAGATACCAATTATTAGTTGTATGGGGGCAGGAAATAAATTAAATCCAACAATGTTAAAAGTAGATGATATATACTCTACAAAGATTTGCCCTTTAGCTAGGGTAATGAGAAGAGAACTAAGAAAAAGAAATATAGAAGATTTAAAGGTTGTTTATTCAGAGGAGATACCTTTGACTGCAAACTTAGAGTCAAAAGACCTTAGAAAGGCTATGCCAGGAAGCATAGGATTTGTTCCTCCAGTTGCTGGATTAATCATTGCTTCTGAAGTAGTTAAGGATATTGCACTATAGGAGGAGAGTTATGGAGCAAATGGGAGTTATTATAAATACTTTTGATGACAAGGCAGAGATTGAAGTAAAAAGAATGTCTGCCTGAGGGGACAACTGTAAAGGCTGCGGTAGTAGCTGTGATACCCCAAATAATACTATTGTATTGGAAAATAACATAGGTGGTAAAGTAGGGGATATTGTCGAAATTAAAGGCAAGGCAAAGTATATATTAAAATATATGCTAATAATTTATTTTATTCCTTTTATAATGATGTTAGCAGGGATTTTTATAGGAATAAAAGTATTTAAGGAAAGAGGAATATCTAACTATGAACCTTTAAGCTTTTTAGTTGGTTTAATCTCCTTAGGAATTGGCTATCTTATTGTAAAATTATTTGATAATAGATTCAGTAAAAAAGAAAATAAAATAATAACTATGACTAAAATTCTTTAAAGGGGCAAGATTATGGATAAAAAAGATGCTGTAATTAGAAGACTTAGAAGGATAGAGGGACAAATAAAAGGAATACAAAAAATGGTAGAAGAAGACCAATTTTGTGGAGATATACTGACTCAAGTCTCTGCTGCTAGAGCTGCCCTAAATAGCGCTGGTGGTTTGATCTTAGAAAATTATATTAAAGTTTGTATAAAGAGTCAGATAGATAATAATGAAGTGGAAGATTTGGATAAGTTAGTAGAAACTGTGGTGAAATATACCAAACAAGGTTAATCACTTTTAATTGATTTTTTAACATGTTGCAAACAATCTTATAAATAATCTTGTAAAACTTAGTAAATGGATATATAATGAGTAGGTGTTATAAAGAGAATAACAAATATAATCAACAAATTTGAAGGGAGAATGAGAAATGGATTTTAAGAACTTAAGAAAAAATGATCCAAAGGTGATGGAAATAGTTGATATGGAACTTGAAAGACAACAAGCCCATATTGAATTAATAGCCTCAGAAAACTTTGTAAGTACTGCGGTATTAGAGGCAGCTGGGAGTTATTTAACAAATAAATATGCAGAAGGTTACCCTAGAAAGAGATATTATGGTGGATGTGAAGTTGTTGATATGGTTGAAGATTTAGCTAGAGATAGGATGAAAGAAATCTTTGGCTGTGATCATGTTAATGTGCAACCTCATTCCGGTTCTAATGCAAACTTGGGAGTTTACTTTGCATTCTTAGAACCAGGAGATAAGGTATTAGGTATGAATTTATCTCAAGGAGGACATTTAACACATGGTAGTCCTGTTAATATTTCAGGAACATATTATAACTTTGTAGATTATGGAGTAGACAAGGAAACAGAAACCATAGATTATGATAAAGTTAGGGAAATTGCTTTAAAAGAAAAACCAAAAATGATAGTTGCAGGTGCAAGTGCTTATCCTAGAGAAATTGATTTTAAAAAGTTTAGAGAAATAGCAGATGAAGTAGGAGCATATTTAATGGTAGATATGGCTCATATAGCGGGTTTAGTTGCTGCTGGTCTGCATCAAAGTCCAGTACCTTATGCTGATTTTGTTACCACTACAACACATAAGACTTTAAGAGGACCTCGTGGGGGTGCAATTCTTTGTAAGCAAGAATATGCAAAAGCAATAGATAAGGCTATTTTCCCTGGTATACAAGGTGGCCCATTAATGCATATTATTGCAGCTAAGGCTGTAAGTTTTGGAGAAGCTTTGGAAGATGATTTCAAGCTATACCAGGAACAAGTTATAAAAAATGCTAAGGCTTTGGCTGAAGGCTTACTTGAGAATGATTTTAGATTAGTATCAGGTGGTACAGATAACCACTTAATTTTAATAGATGTGAGAACAAAAGGTTTGACTGGTAGAAAGGCAGAAGCTTTGTTAGATGATATTGGTGTTGCTACAAATAAAAACACTATTCCATTTGACCCGGAATCCCCATTTGTAACTAGTGGTGTTAGAATTGGTACACCAGCAATGACTACTCGTGGAATGAAAGAAGATGACATGAAGGAAATTGCAGAAATAATAACTTTAGCTTTAGATGAAAGCAATGATAGAGATGCAATAAGAGCTAGGGTAACTAATTTATGTAAAAAACATCCATTGTACTAAAAATAGGCCTACAGATAATTCTGTAGGCTTTCTATTTACATATTAGCTAGACTGTATTAGAATGGCCTTAGGTACAAATTTAAATGAGGTGGAATTATGGAGTTAAAAAACTATAAAGAAGATAGAAATATAATTGAAGGAATAGAACAAGACAGTATAGCTGAAGAACTTGGTTTAGAAGTAGGTGACATACTTTTATCCATAAATGAAAAGACTATAAAAGATATAATAGACTACAAATATTTAATAGCTGATGATTATATTGTAGTTGCTATAGAAAAACAAGATGGTGAAATATGGGAGATTGAAATAGAAAAAGAATATGATGAGGATTTGGGTATAGTATTTACAAATCCTTTAATTGATAAGGCTAAGTCCTGCAGAAATAATTGTATATTTTGTTTTATTGATCAATTACCTTCTAATATGAGAGAAACATTATATTTTAAAGATGATGATTCTAGATTGTCTTTTTTACAGGGTAATTTTATTACTCTTACAAATATGAGTGAAGAAGAAATTGATAGGATTATCGAATATAGACTTAGCCCTATAAATATTAGCGTTCACACTACTAATCCAGACTTAAGAATAGAAATGCTGAATAATAAAAACGCCGGCAAATTATATGGAATCTTACAAAGGTTTCATGGAGTAAATTTAGATGTTAATTGCCAAATAGTCTTAGTTCCAGGAGTAAATGATGGCAAGGAATTAGATAGGACCTTATCTGACCTTGTAGCCTTATATCCCACAGTTAAATCTGTTGCAGTTGTACCCATAGGTATAACAAAGTTTAGAGAAAACTTAAAAAAGGTAGAACCCTATAATGAAGATTTGTCTAATGAATTATTAGATTTTATAGAAGAAAAACAAAAAACATATTTAAAAAACATAGGAAGTAGATTTGTTTTTGCCAGTGATGAATTTTTTGCAATTACGAAAAGTCAACTACCAGAATTAGGAGAATATGAAGGCTTTCCCCAATTGGAGAATGGGGTTGGACTTATGAAGTCCTTCGAGGAAGAAATTGATGAAGAATTAAAGAAAATTCCAATGGGAACCAAGGTGGATAAAAAATATGTTTTGGCCACAGGAACTTTGGCAAAGGATTATATAAATAAAATAACAGGAAAGATACTTGGTAGATTTAATAATTTAGAATTAGAAGTAGTCCCTATAATTAATAACTTTTTTGGAGAAACTATTACAGTATCTGGTCTTGTAACTGGTCAAGATTTGATAGACCAATTAAAACCATATAATAAAGTAGATGGTATTATAATCCCTAGATCAATGATGAAAAGTGATGAAGAAATATTTTTAGATGATATAAGCTTAGAAGAATTATCAAACAAATTAGATATACCGGTTATATCTTCTAAGGTAGAAGGCAAAAGTTTAATTGAAATAATTAACAAGCAAGGGGTGAAATAATGGAGAGAGCAGT
Source organism: uncultured Tissierellaceae bacterium (assembly GCA_964637035.1). Classification (GTDB taxonomy): domain Bacteria; phylum Bacillota; class Clostridia; order Tissierellales; family Tissierellaceae; genus CAZMMV01. The sequence continues at coordinate 4,648 of CAZWTU010000003.1, read as the reverse complement.
ATTAAGCATTGTAGGAAGACCAAATGTAGGTAAATCATCATTATTTAATAAACTAGTAGGAAGAAGAATAGCTATAACAGAGGATACACCTGGGGTCACTAGGGACAGAATCTATGCAGAGGGAGAATGGTTAGGAAATTATTTTACTGTAATTGATACGGGGGGCCTAGAACCTGATAACGAAGAAATAATAATGTCCAATATACGAAAGCAGGCTGAAGTAGCCATAGACTCGGCAGATGTTATATTATTTGTAGTAGATGGTATAGAAGGACTGACTTCTACAGATAGGGAGATAGGAAATATCCTTAGAAGATCAGGTAAGCGTGTTGTATTGGCAGTAAACAAAATAGATTCTTTTAGTAAATCTGACCAGATCTTTGAATTTTATGAATTAGGTCTGGGAGATCCCTTGGCTATATCTGCAGAGCAGGGTTTAGGATTAGGTGATCTTTTAGATGAAATTGTTAAGAATTTTCCTGAGGAAAGAAACACTGAATACGATGAAGATATTATAAAGGTTTCTATAATCGGAAAGCCTAATGTTGGGAAGTCGTCTTTGATTAATAATATTCTTGGAGAGGAAAGAGTAATAGTTACGGATATTCCAGGAACTACTAGGGATGCAATTGATAGTTATGTGGATTATGATGATGAAAGATATATTTTTATAGATACTGCAGGTTTAAGAAGAAAGAAAAGAATTTATGAGGACATTGAAAGATATTCTGTTGTAAGAACTTTATCTGCCATAGACAGGTCTAATGTATGTGTCCTGATTGTTGATGCTACAGAAGGCGTAACAGAGCAGGATACTAAGATTGCTGGCTATGCCCATGACAACGGCAAGGGGATTATTATTGCCATAAATAAATGGGATTTAATAGAGAAAGATAACAAGACTCATGATAAATTTATTAAGGAAATAAGAGATACACTAGGTTTTATCTTATATGCACCTATTGTATTTATATCTGCCTTAACTGGTCAAAGAGTTGGAGAATTGTTAGAGGTAATTAAGGCTGTAAATAATAATTATAACTTAAGAATAAAAACCGGAGTTTTAAATGATATAATCAACCAAGCTGTATTGATGAACCAGCCACCAAGTGACAAGGGTGTTAGGTCTAAAATCTACTATGGCACCCAAGTATCAGTTAGACCTCCTAAATTTGTTATTTTTGTTAATCATAAAGAACTTATGCACTTTTCATATGTAAGGTATTTGGAAAATCAGGTAAGGGATCATTTTGGATTTTCTGGCGTACCTATTCAATTTGAATTTAGGGAAAAAGGAGAGTAATTTATGAAAACAATACTGCTTATATTTATGGGATATATAATAGGTTGTTTTTCTCCATCCTATCTTCTTGGCAGGGTGTTTAAAGATATAGATATAAGAAATCATGGCAGTGGAAATGCTGGTTCTACAAATGCTTTAAGAGTATTCGGAAAGAAAATAGGAATTTTAACTTTTTTGATGGATATATCCAAGGGTATAATTGCGGTTTTAATTGGCAGATGGTTTTTAGGATTTAATGGAGGATTATTGGGAGGGATATTTGTTGTCTTAGGTCATAATTGGCCTGTGTTTCTAAAATTTAAAGGTGGTAAGGGGGTAGCCACTTCTTTAGGGGTTTTGTTTGTTATTCATTGGCAAACAGGTATTATCTGTCTTATTGTGGGTTTAATAGTTATCATCCTTACTAGATATGTTTCCCTTGGTTCTATTTCTGCATCTGTAGTTGCACCCTTAGCCCTAATAATAACTGATAAAACAGCCCCAAAAAACCTATATTTAACTATGTTTTTATTGGCAATACTTGCCATATATAGGCATAAAGATAATATTAAAAGATTGATTAGGGGAGAAGAAAATAAATTCGCAATAAAAAAAGGATAGGTGTTAAATTTGAATGATAAAATAGGAGTAATAGGCGGGGGAAGTTGGGGAACTGCCTTAGCAATACTTTTAGGTCAAAAAGGAAATGATGTTTCTATTTGGATGAGGGACAAAAATCAATTAGAAAACACTATACAGGCAAGGGAAAATGAAAAATATCTTCCAGGTGTAAAATTACCAGATAATATTTCATTGTCCACAGATATTGAAGAAGTTAATCATAATAAGGATTTAATACTTTTATCTGTTCCCACACATGGAATTAGACAAGTATTAAATTCTTGTAAGTCTACTATAAATAAGGAACAAATCATTGTAAATGTGTCAAAAGGGATAGAAAATGAAAGTTTACTTAGGATTTCTCAAATTGTAGGAGAAATCTTACCTAACAATAAATATGCTGTCCTATCTGGACCTTCACATGCAGAGGAAGTAGCTAGGAGTATGGCTACCACTGTAGTAGCCGCTTCTAAATATAAAAAAGTGGCAGAATATATACAGAATTTATTTTTCACATCAAATTTCAGAGTATATACTAATCCAGATGTAATAGGAGTTGAATTAGGTGGCGCTTTAAAAAATATAATAGCTTTAGCAGCAGGTATTTCTGATGGATTAGATTGTGGTGATAACACTAAGGCCGCATTAATGACCAGAGGAATATTTGAAATGTCAAGACTAGGAGTAGAAATGGGAGCAAAACATGAGACCTTTTCAGGGCTTGCAGGAATTGGTGATTTAATTGTAACCTGTACTAGTGAACATAGTAGAAATAGGAGAGCTGGAATTTTAATAGGCCAAGGTATGAAGGTTGAAGAAGCCACTAAAAGAGTAGGTATGGTAGTAGAGGGTATAAGGACTACTAAATCAGCATTTCACCTAGCTAAAGAGTATAATATCGATATGCCAATTACTAATGAGCTTTATGACGTATTATATAAATATAAAAATGTTAAAAATTCAGTTTCTAATTTAATGCTTAGGGATAAGAAACATGAAATGGAAGATATAGTTAGTGATAAAAATTTTTATAACAAATAATTGACTTATTTTAATTAGCTTGTAATATTTTTCTACCCCATACGTATATATATAATGTTAAGGATTATAATTTGCAGACAATTATATTTATAAGGGGGGAAAGATGTGGAAGTATTTGATATATACCAGGATATTGCAGATCGAACACAAGGAGATATTTATGCTGGAGTTGTAGGACCAGTTAGAACTGGTAAATCCACATTTATAAAAAGATTTATGGAATTGCTTGTTCTACCTAATATTGAAAATAAGCATAAGAAGGAAAGAGCAAAGGATGAGTTACCACTAAGCGGTTCAGGAAAAACCATAATGACTACTGAACCTAAATTTGTGCCAAATGAGGCTGTTGAATTAACCATAAGTGAAAATGTTAATTTTAAAGTTAGAATGGTTGACTGTGTAGGCTACCTAGTGGCTGGAGCCCTAGGACATGAAGAAAACTACTCACCTAGAATGGTTACAACTCCTTGGTATGAAAAAGAAATACCTTTTGAAGAAGCGGCAGAAATAGGCACCAGAAAAGTTATTACTGATCATTCAACAATTGGATTAGTTGTAACTACAGATGGGTCCATAACAGATATTGACAGATCAAATTACATTAAGGCTGAGGAAAGAGTAATATCTGAATTAAAAGAACTAGGAAAGCCCTTTGTGATTATACTTAATTCTAAGCATCCTAATTTAGATAGCACTATAGCTTTAAGAGAAAGCTTACAAGGGAAATATGGGGTATCTGTTGTTACTGTAGACTGTTTAAATATGGAAGTTTCTGATATAGAAAAAGTTTTCGAAGAAATATTGTACGAATTCCCTGTAAAAGAAGTCAATATTAATTTACCAAAGTGGATAGAAGGACTTCCAAAAAAACATTGGATAAAAGTAAATATTTTAAATGCTTTAAAGGAAACTATAGAAGGTTTACAAAAATTAAACGAAGTTTCAGCATTTTTAAGTCCACTTAAGGATTTAGATATAGTCAAAGATATTGATTTATCGGAAATCAAATTAGGGGAAGGTGTAGTATACTCCAACATAATCATTGATGACAATCTATTTTACAATATATTAAAAGAGATGACAGGTTATTCAATAGATGGTGACTATCAATTATTAGGACTTATTTCAAAATTGGCAGAAACTAAAAAGAATTATGATAAGATAGAAAAGGCTTTAGTAGAGGCTAGGGAAATAGGCTATGGTCTAGTGAGTCCTAGTTTAGATGAACTGGAATTGGCAGAACCAGAAATATATCGTCAAGGTAACCGTTATGGAATAAAACTTAAAGCTACAGCCCCGTCACTTCACGTTCTAAGGGCCGATATAGATACAGAGGTATCTCCATTGATAGGTAGTGAAAAGCAGTCTGAAGACCTTATTAACCACCTGTTAAATGAGTTTGAAGGGGAACCTAATAAAATATGGGAAAGTAATTTATTTGGTAAGTCTTTATATGACCTAGTAAATGAACAACTCCAATCTAAACTAAATACAATGCCAGAAGATGCTAGACAAAAACTTAGAAAAGCTCTAGAAAGAATAATAAATGATGGCAGTGGAGGATTAATCTGTATAATTATATAGAAAAAAACATTTAAATAAAATAAAAATAGATTTATGGTACTATAGCACCATAAATCTATTTTTGTTTTTTGGTCGGAATGAGAGGATTTGAACCTCCGGCCCCAAGTCCCCCAGACTTGT